>SUWK01000059.1 GCA_015061525.1 Lentisphaerota bacterium | reverse complement strand
GCTTTGCTCGCATGGAAATGCTCGCAAAGTACATTCGCATGCGGACTGCGCGCTCGGCGGCAACCGCCTCGCACCCGTGTGTTGAACATGCCACAGAGGGCATCAACCAATATCGGGAACAGAGCTTAAAAAAAATAGTTGCCGGCACTTCAGCTGATAACACTGCACTCAAAACTTGTAAAAACAGTTACCTGTGTGTTCAGTTTGTTTTTGGGGAGGTACATTTTGTATCACCGGGAAACCGTTGCAATGTACATTTTGCAGCAGCTCCCGGATACTTCTTCAGGCGATGGTTTCACGTCCGAGACGGATCGCAGTTATCTGATTTTTTTCATCCATCACCACAACACGGGGACGGAATTCACTTGCCTCTTCAGGAGTGAAATTGGCAAAACACATAATCGTAATAATATCTCCGACACTGCCGCGATGAGCAGCCGCCCCATTGAGGCAGAATGTTCCGGAACCGGCAGTTCCCGGAATGGCGTATGTTTCCAAACGCTTACCATTTGTAGCATTTACCACCAGTATTTTTTCATAAGGAAGTATTCCGGCTTTTTCCAGAATATCAATGTCGATTTCCAAACTGCCTTCATAATCAATATCGCATTGAGTAATTCTCGCACGATGAATCTTGCCTTTCAACATTTCCAACAACATATAAGCACTATCCTTTCTTTATAAATCAACTGACCAGAACGATCCTGCCGGAATCATTGCGTTTTGCCTCCAGCATGATCGTGACCGGCCCATCATTGCAAAGTTCCACCTGCATATCCGCTCCGAATACTCCACATTGCACCGGAACAAATTTCGCAGCATCGGCTTTGAACTTTTCGTAAAGCTCATCTGCAAGTTCCGGAGCTGCCGCATTGCCGAAGTATGGTCTTCTGCCCTGGGTGGTATCTGCAAACAGTGTAAACTGGGAAATGACCAGCATACTGCCATTTTCATCCGTAAGCGAACGATTCATCTTGCCGGCGTCATCTTCAAAAATACGGAGCGTGGCGCACCTTTCGGCAAGGTACGCCGCAATATCTCCGTCATCTTCAGGAGCTACTCCCAAAAGCACCAGCAGCCCAGAACCGATCTTCCCGGTCAATACGCCATCGGCAACCACCGATGCGTGCTTCACTCTCTGGATCAATGCTCTCATCTGATCAACCGGGTAAACTCGTTGCGCGTGGCAAGCTCACGGCGGAAACTGCCAAGCATGGAACTGGTGGTCATCACCGAATTCTGCTTCTCAACTCCGCGCATTTGCATGCAAAGATGACGGGCATCCATCACCACCCCGACACCCTCGGCTCCGAGAATATCCTGCAGTGCATGGGCAATCTCTTTGGTAAGACGCTCCTGAACCTGCAGACGACGGGCAAACATATCCACGATTCGGGCGATTTTGCTGACTCCGATGATCTTGCCATTGGGAATGTAACCGACATGACATTTGCCGAAAAACGGCAGCATGTGGTGTTCACACATACTGAAAAATTCAATATCACGGACGATCACCATATCGTCTGATTCCGCCTCAAAAAGCGCACCGTTAACGACTTCATCCAAATTCTGATGATACCCCCTGGTCAGAAAACGCAGACTGCGGTCAACCCGCTCCGGAGTTTTCACCAGACCTTCACGTTCGGGATCCTCGCCCAATTCGACGAGGATCTCACGGATGTTCTGCTGCATATCCATAATTCAGCGTTTGCTCAAAACTGCGGTTTCGTATTTTTTGATCTGATCCATAACCGCCATGCCGCAAGGAACATTGCTGCGGTCACAGTACTCTTTCCAAACCGCACCGAAAGGCAGACTCTTGAGTTCTTCAAGCAGCATCAATCTGCTGGCATTGTCACCGGAATTCTCGGCATCCGCCAACAGTTTGGCAGGTTCAAGCAGCGCGAAAAGCAATGCTTTGGACATGTTGCGCGCACCGATGCTCCACGCCGCCAGACGGTTGATGGAGGCATCAAAGTAATCCAGACCGATGTGGACACGTTTTTCAAAACCATGCCGCACGATTTCAGAAGCGATCGCCTGCAATTCAGGATCCCAGCAGACCACATGGTCGCTGTCCCAGCGGACTCCGCGGGAAACGTGCAGCAGGATGTCATCCAGATAGAGCAGCGCACTGGAGATCTTGTCCGAGATCACTTCGGTCGGATGGAAGTGACCGGCATCAAGACAGAGCAAAATGTTGCGGCTCACAGCATATCCCATATAGAACTCGTTGGAACCATAGGTGCAGCTCTCGGCACCGATACCGAAAAGCTTGCTCTCTACAGCATCCAGATTGTATTTTTTATCGATTTTTTCTGCAAGGATGGCATCCAGAGAGTCGACCAGACGTTTGCGCGGATTCAGACGGTCATAAGGAGTATCTTTGGAACCGTCAGGTATCCAGATATTGGTCACGCAGGTATTGTTCAACTCTTTACCGAAGTGAGCGGCAATTTTACGACAGGCAATGGCATGTTCGATCCAGAATTTGCGCGCACCATCGTCAGCACTGGTCAACGTTCCGTTGGCAGCAAGCGGATGGGAGAAGAACGTGGGGTTGAAGTCCAAACCGAGATCCTGCGCCTTGGCAAAATCAAGCCAGTTGGCAAAATGACAGGGTTCCAGTTCATTGCGTTCAACCTTGCCGTTGGTTTCAGCATAAATGGCATGAAGGTTCAACCGCTTTTTGCCGGGGATGAGCTTCAGAACTTCTGCGATATCGGCACGCAGTTCTTCCGCGTTGCGGGCTCTGCCGGGATAGTTGCCGGTGACAGCGATACCGCCGTCAAGGGAACCGGCTGATTCAAAACCGGCAACATCATCACCCTGCCAGCAATGCAGACTGACCGGGATCTCTTCAAGCCGGGCAATGGCGGCTTCAACATCAACACCAAGTGCAGCATAGCACTCTTTGGCAATTTCAAAACATTTTGACATGATCTTTTTCTCCTTAATCTGTGTTGTTGTCTTACTACAAGGTGAAACTATGCACACAGACAATATATCACGTCTACGCCGCTTTTGCATCTGTTTTTTTACACAAAAACTGTTTTTTTTCGTTTTTTTTCCTTTTTTTACGCTTTCAACTGCTGTCAGATAATGTTATATTATCTGTAAAGCAATTCTTTCACCTTTGGAAAATGGAATTTTTAACATGGAAAAAACACCGAAATCCCTGCGCCTGCAGCTGGCTATCTGCGGCAGGATAAATGCCGGGAAGTCCACTTTGCTCAATCTGATTTCCGGTCAGGAATACGCCATAACCTCCCCTGAACGCGGTACCACTACCGACGTGGTGGAAAAGACCATGGAACTGCGCCCGCTTGGAGCTGCGGTACTGCTTGACACCGCCGGAATGGATGATGATTCTGTTCTGGGTTCAAAACGTCAGGAAAGAACCGCCCGCGCCATTGATCGTGCGGATGCGATCATGCTGGTCACCGTTCCGGGGAAATGGGATGAGGTGGAGAACAATATTCTCAAAATGGCAAAGGAACGCAAGGTTCCGGTCGTCCCGGTGATAAATTTCCGAGAAACTTTACCGGATGATAATTTTGTACAAAGTGTCCGCCAACAAACCGGTGTCGATCCGCTTTGCGTTTGCGCAGCGGATAACTCATGCCGCAGTAAATTTCTTGACCGCTTGACAGTGACCCTGCTGGATCTGCTGCCGGAAACACTTACGACTCCGGCCTTTCTCCGTGATCTGCTGCCGGAGGATTCTCTGGTCGTACTGATGACCCCCATTGATTCTCAAGCCCCGAAAGGACGGCTTATAATGCCGGAAGTAATGGCTATCCGCGATGCGCTGGACGGCAACGCTGCTGTCGTTGTTGCCAAAGAAAATGCTTTCCCGGGAATTTACCGCAAATTAAATGTAACTCCGGCTCTGGCGGTCTGCGATTCGCAGGTCGTACATAAACTTATTGAAACCACTCCCGGAAATATTCCTCAAACCACGTTTTCCATACTGATGTCCCGTCTGAAAGGCGATATCGAAGAACTTGCAGCCGGATGTGCCGCCATTGAAAAACTCCGTCCCGGGGATAAAGTTCTCATTGCCGAAGCCTGCACACACCACGCAGCAGACAATGACATCGGCAAAGTACAGATCCCCAAACTTCTGCAGAAAAAGTGCGGTGGAGAACTCAATTTCACTTTCGCTGCCGGAGCAGACTACCCCGACAACCTTGAAGAATACAAACTGATCGTCCACTGCGGAGGATGTATGCTCAACCGCCGCGCCATGATCAACCGTCTGCGTACCGCCGGAGAACACGGTGTGCCGGTATGCAATTACGGTATGTGCATTTCCAGTTGCCGCGGGGTGATCCGAAAGGTTCTGTCACCCTTCCCGGACGCTCTGAAAAGATATTGCGCAGAGCTTGACAACTCCGGGATCAAGATGTAAATTATAATGATAATTGTTTTTACCATTAATTCAACAAGGTTTTTTCTATGAAAAAAGAGTACGATTTCCTCAAAACGATCCCTGCTGATCCGGGCAATTTGATCAAAGGTCTGCAACTGCTGCAGGCAACAGAAGGGTACATTTCAGAAGACGGGATCCGTGCCGCCGCCGAATACTTCAACAGACCGGAAGCCGATGTCGAGGGTGTTGTTTCATTTTACGCTCAATTCAAAAGAGTGAAACCCGGCCGTTACCGGATTTCGGTTTGCGACGGCACGGCCTGCCACCTAAAAGGCGCACCGCTCATCCATGAGTGGCTCCATCAGGAACTCGGTCTCAAACCCGGTGAAACCGATGCCGATGGTATCTTTTCACTGGAAACCGTCGCCTGCCTCGGATGCTGCAGTCTGGCCCCGGTCATCAGTGTCAATGGCAAAGTCCATGGTAAACTCGACCGCAAAACCATGATGAAGATCCTCAAGGAGTATGCCGCAAAATGAGTAATATTGTCAAATTCAAAATCGGTATGGCAAGCTGCGGTATCGCAGCCGGAGGCGAAGCTGTACTTGAAGCATTGAAAAATGCCACAACTCTCCCGATTGCAGAAGTCGGTTGTATCGGTCACTGCTACGCCGAACCGCTTGTTGAAGTTTGTCTGGCAGATGGCACATCTGTGATG
This sequence comes from Lentisphaerota bacterium, assembly GCA_015061525.1. Taxonomy (GTDB): domain Bacteria; phylum Verrucomicrobiota; class Lentisphaeria; order Victivallales; family Victivallaceae; genus UBA1784. The sequence goes on along the minus strand of SUWK01000059.1, from coordinate 13,284 downwards.
TACGGTAATGTCAAAGCAGATGAGAAATCCATTCAGAATATTCTCGCGCTCGGAGAATCCGGCCGCTTTGAGATCCCTGCCGTCCGCAAAGAAAAAGAATTGCTCAAAGTCCTCGCTCTCGCCGGACGCATCGTTCCGACGGTTCTGGATGATTATATTGCAAACGGCGGGTATGACGGCTTGAAAAAAGCTCTCACAATGAAACCGGAAGAGGTCATAAACGAAGTAAAACTTTCCGGTTTGCGCGGTCGCGGAGGCGGCGGTTTTCCAACCGGCATGAAGTGGAGTTTTCTCGCGGCCAAACCGGGTTTTGACAAAACTGTCATCTGCAACGCCGATGAGGGCGACCCCGGGGCATTCATGGATCGTTCGCTGATGGAAAGTGTTCCCCATCAGGTTCTGGAGGGTATGCTTATCGCCGCTTACGCCACCGGAGCCAGCCGTCTGGTCATCTACTGCCGTGCAGAGTATCCGCTTGCCATCAAGCATCTTAAAATCGCCATTGCCCAGATCAACGAAGCAAAACTCAACATCTTTGGCGACCGTACAGTGGAAATTTCCATCAAAGAGGGTGCCGGAGCATTTGTCTGCGGCGAAGAGACTGCATTGATCGCCTCACTGGAAGGTCAGCGCGGTATGCCGCGTTTCCGCCCGCCGTTTCCCACCGACCGGGGATATCAGGATAAACCCACGATGATCAATAACGTGGAAACATTCGGCAATATTCCGGTCATTCTGCGCGATGGCGGGGAAACTTTTGCCGCCACCGGTTCCGAGGGCGGCAAAGGCACCAAACTTTTTGCTCTCGCCGGTGACTTGAAATACCCGGGGCTGGTGGAAGTCCCCATGGGCACAACGCTGAACGAGATCGTCTTTGAGATCGGCGGAGCCGACCGGGAACACGTCAAGGCAGTTCAGACCGGCGGACCTTCCGGCGGATGTATTCCGGTGGAACTTTTTGATACTCCGGTTGATTATGATTCACTGCGCACTCTGGGAGCCATCATGGGCTCCGGTGGAATGATCGTCATCGGCAAAGACCGCTGCATGGTGGAAACCGCCCGTTATTTTCTGGACTTCACCCACCGTGAAAGCTGCGGAAAATGCACTTTCTGCCGGGTCGGCACCACCCGTATGTACGAAACGCTGGAGCGTATCGTCGCAGGAAAAGGCTGTGAAGCTGACCTTGAACTGCTGGAAGATCTCGGCAAAAAAATCAAAGCCGGTTCCCTCTGCGGACTCGGACAGACTGCTCCCAATCCGGTATTGGCGACACTCCGTTTCTACAAAGATGAGTACCTTGAGCATGTAAATGAACACAAGTGCCGTGCGCTGCAGTGCAATGCCTTGGTCGACATCGCCTTGAACAAAGACAAATGTGTCAAATGCAAAATCTGTCTGAAAACCTGTCCGGTCAATGCTATAAGTGCTGACTTTGAGATCGATCCGGAGATTTGCACACGCTGCAACAGCTGCCTGGACAGCTGTCCCAAACACGCCATCACCCGTGTGGCGAAAGGAGACAAATAATGAGTATTGAATTTTTCCTTGACGGTAAAGCAGTAACCGCCCAGCCCGGCCAGACCATTATGGATGTTGCCCGTGCCAACGGGATCAATATTCCCGGTCTTTGCGGAGAAAAACGCATCAGCAAAACCACCAGCTGCTTTGTCTGCGTGGTAAAAGATAAGAAAACCGGCAAATTTCTCCCCTCCTGCTCTGCCATGCCCGGAGCCGGACAGGAGATCGAAGTGACCACACCTGAAGTTCTGGAAATGCGCAGGACAGCCCTCAATCTGCTTTTAAGCGAACACAACGGCGACTGCGAAGCCCCCTGCACTCTCGCATGTCCTGCTCACGCAGCGGTCGAAGAATATGTCCGCGCTGCCGGAAACGGTGATTTTGAGAACGCACTCAAAATCATCAAAGAGCGAATCCCCATGCCCATCACCGTCGGGCGGGTATGTCCACGTTTCTGCGAAAAACAGTGCCGCAGAAATATTGACGGGGAACCGGTGGCGATCAATGAATTCAAACGCCTTGCCGCTGATATGTGTTATGACACGTATATGGAAGAACTCCCGGAGCTTACCGGCAAACGCGCTGCCATCGTCGGCGGCGGCCCTGCCGGCCTTGCGGCAGCCTACTATTTGCGGCTCAAAGGTATTCAGCCGGTCATCTTTGAACAAATGCCGTTTGCCGGCGGTATGACCCGCTACGGGATACCTGAATACCGCCTCCCCAAAGCGTTGCTGGACAAAGAGATTGCACACTTTGAAAAAATGGGCATCGAATTTTCCTTCAACCAAAAACTTGGCAGCAATCTCGCTCTTGAAGATTTGAAATCTGAATTTGATGCCGTCATCATCGCCATCGGCTGCTGGCAGGCCTCCGGGATGCGCTGCGAGGGCGAAGAACTTGCCACTCCCGGAATCGATTTTCTGCGCAATGCAGTGGAAAACAACTGTGTTGCCCCCAACCCCGGTAAAGTTCTGGTCGTCGGCGGCGGCAACACCGCGATGGACTGTCTGCGCACCAGTGTCCGGTTGGGGTCAAAAGAAGTTTACTGCATCTACCGCCGCAGCGAAGCTGAAATGCCGGCAGAAAAAATCGAAATCCATGAAGCAAAAGAAGAAGGCGTCAACTTCCAGTTCCTCACCGCACCAGTGAAACTTGAAAAACGCAACGGCAGACTTGTCCTCACCTGTCAGAAAATGGTTCTCGGTGAACCCGATGCCTCCGGACGGCGCAAACCGGTTCCGGAAGCAGGAAGTGATTTTGAAATCGAAGCCGACACCGTCATCGCCGCCATCGGTCAGAAAACTGCCGCTCCCGCCGGGATCCCGGTCGACCGTTACGGCTGTTTTGCCGCCGGAGAAGATGGCGTGAGTGCCGGAAACGGACTGTATGGTGCCGGAGACTGTGTTTCCGGAGCAGCAACGGTTGTTGAAGCTCTGGCTTCCGGAAGACAGGCTGCGATGGCAGCAGCGCGTGATTTGCTGGGAATTCCGATGGAAGAAGAAAATCCCATCAATGTTTCCCGGGGCAAATGGCAGGAACTGACCAGAGATGAACTGGTCATTCTCCGGGATGATCTTTCTGCTGCACCCCGCGAACAACTCTCTTTCATTCCGCTTGAAGAGCGCAAAACCACGTTCAAAGAGGTTACTGCAACCATCTCAGTCGAACAGCTTGCCAAAGAGGGCAAACGCTGTATCGAGTGCAGCTGTTCAGATAAAACGGAGTGCAAACTGCGCAAATTCGCCGGGGAATCCGGATGCAAAGTCGATGCTTATTCCGGAATCCGGCAGAGTGCCAGTTACGATGTGCGCCATCCGGAAATCATTCAGGATCGCGGCAAATGTATCAAATGCGGTGTCTGTGTAAAAATCTGCAAAGAAGTGGTCAATAAATCTCTGCTCTCTCTGCAGAAACGCGGTTTTGCCAGTTGTATCGGAACCGCGTTCAATCAGGGACTGCCCGACAGCTGCCGGGAGTGCGGCGAATGTATCAACGCCTGTCCCACCGGTGCTTTGGACTGGCGCAAAAAACGATAATTGTGAAATCATCTATGGCACAGCGCGCACTTATCATCACTCTCGGGTGCAGGCTCAATCACGCTGACACCGCACTGCTCTCTGCCCGACTGAAAAATGCCGGGTATGAGTTGTGCAGCAGTTGTGCCGAAAAACCGGACTTGATCGTACTCAACAGCTGTGCCATCACTGCCGAGGCGGAACGCAAAAGCCGCCAGCAGATCCGGAAATTGCGCAAGGCGCATCCATCCGCCAGGATCGCCGTTGCCGGTTGTGCAGCGGAACTTGCTCCGGAAAAATTTCTGGAATGCGGAGCAGACATCACGTTCACAAATCCGGATAAAAAGCTCTTCCCGGCAGCTCCGGCAGGTGTGAACAGCCGGGAAATACCATTCGAAAATTTTACGGAAAAAAGCCTGTCCGAGTTCCCGTTCCGCACCCGGGCATTCATCAAAATCCAGGAAGGGTGTGACAACTTCTGCTCATACTGCATCGTCCCATACGTCAGAGGAGCATCGCGTTCCCGTAAGTTTGCCGAATGTATTGCCGATTGTCAACATGCCATCGATGCCGGTTTTCCGGAAATCGTCTTTACCGGAGTAAACACATGCAATTATTTTGATGACGGGAAAGACCTGATCGCCTTGATCCGGGAAGTGGCAGCTCTGCCCGGAAATTTCCGTATCCGTTTGAGTTCAACTGAACCGCATCCGGATGATTTGAGCATCCCGGAATTGATGGCAGATCCGGCAAGCAAACTCTGCCGCTTCCTGCATTTGTCCATGCAGCACGGCAGTGACCCGGTGCTTGCTGCAATGCGCCGCAACTATACTTCCGAGCAGTTTATTGATTTCGTAACAAATGTCCGTGCACTGGTTCCGGATATCCACATCGGCAGCGATTTCATCATCGGTTTCCCGGGAGAAACAGAGGCAGATTTCATCCGACTGCTGGAAGTAGTTAATACTGTAAAATTTGCCAACATCCATCCTTTTGCCTATTCGATCCGTCCGGGAACTCCGGCGGCAGTAATGCCCGGACAAGTTCCGGCAATGATCGTAAAACAACGTATGAAACTGCTCGCCGATGCAGCAGGCAATGCGGCGGTTGATTTTGCCCGTTCTCAATTGGGAAAAACTCTGCCGGTGATTTTTGAACAGGAGAAAAACAATATTCTTCATGGTTGGAGCGACAACTATCTGTCGATATGTGTTCCGTCAGGAAGTTTCCCGACCGGAAAAATCGTAAATATCAAAGCTGATGAAAAAAATCTTGCAGAAAATTTGCAAAAAAACCTTTCTGATGGTATTTTATAAAATATGAAAAAATTACTGTTACTTTCAGCAGCAGCATCCCTGCTGATAATCGGCGGATGCAAAAGAAAAAAACACGCGCCGCCTCCGGTGGAACGGGTTTCCATGGTCGTGCGCTTTTTCAACAGCATGGAAAAGGGCGAATCGGGCACTGCGGTGCGTCAGGGGGAAAAACTGCTTGCGCTCAATCCCGGACGTACTCACATCCAGACTCTCATAAGTATTCAGGAGAGTAATGAAGCCATCCGCAATGCACAGCGTCACCTTGACCGCAGACGGATAAATACTGCTCTGCAAAAAATCAATGATGCACTGAAAACTTATCCGGATAACGATGTTCTGCGCCGTTCCCGGATAAAGCTGACAGAGCTGACCAATGCGGAAAAATATTTCCGGGAGATGGATCGTGCAAAAACCGCCTCTGCCATGAATGAAGCACGGGAAACTATTGAAAGCGGTTTGTCAAACAACCACACTCCGAAACTGCGGGAATATCTGCTCGCCTGTGAAGATATTGAAAAAGGACTCGCCTTGAAAGAACAGCAGAACACCCAGGCAAGCTTGGAAGCTGCCAGTGCAGCAGCAGAAAAAGCCAAAGCGGAGGATGCTGCAAGAGAGGCAGAAAACATCCGCTTCATGGAAGATATGGCAAAGATGACCGATGCCGGTGAAAAAATGCGTCAGGAAGCCGGTGAAGTGCCTTTTGAAACAGAACAATCCTCCGCTCCGGAAACGCAAAAAAATGATCAGTGATTTTGACCTGAAAAACTTCGCAGCTGACCATCTGGCGGCCGATCCGGAATCGTTTCTGGAAAAATGCATTGTACTGCACAAGTTTCTGACAGAATACAACACCAGGGTCAATCTCACCAGATTGACAACCCCGGAAGATTTCTGTTACAAGCATGTCGCCGATTCGCTGAGCATCACCCGTTGTTTTCCGGAAATCGCCGAAAAGCCCTTTATTATCGCTGATATCGGGTGCGGTGCCGGTTTCCCGAGCCTGATCCTGGCCCTGGCTTTCCCGCAGCTGCAGATAACCGCAATAGATTCCATCGGCAAAAAAATCACCTTTGTCCGCCAGGCGGCAGAACTCCTTGGGCTGTCCAATCTCACCGCCGTATGCGGCAGATCTACGGAACTCAACTGCAAAAAAGAGTTTCAGAATAAATTCGATATCGTTACCGCCAGAGCCGTTGCTCCATCACCTAAAATCTGCCGGGAAGCCAGCCGCTTTCTGCGCCGCAACGGACGATACATTTTCTACAAAACCCCGACTCAGGCAGCCGAAGAAGCTCCGCTGCTTGCCAATATGAAAAATATGCGTTGGGAAAACACTCCCGTTTTTGAACTGCCCGGCAATGCCGGAGAACGACTTTTTACCACAGGTATTTTTACTCAACATCAATGAAAGAGTGCCAATATGAATATCCGACTTCCTGAACTCACCTCAAAGTTCCGCCCCTCCCCTTTCTGGAGTTGGAACGCCGATCTCAAACCTGAAGAACTGCGCCGTCAGATCCGCCTGATGCACGAAGCCGGTTTGGGCGGTTTTTTCATGCATGCACGCGGCGGTTTGCAGACAGCCTACCTTTCCAGAGAATGGATGGAGTGCGTAGAAGCATCTTTGGATGAAGCCGGGAAACTGGGTATGGATGCCTGGCTCTACGATGAGAACGGCTGGCCAAGCGGTTTCGGCGGCGGTCTGGTGAATGGACTCGGAGAAAAGTATCAGGCAAAATATCTGCGTTGCGAAGTCATCGATGCCGCTGACGCTGCAGAAAAAGAAAATACTCTCGGTTTCTATACCGAAAACGGCGAAACATTCTACGGCACCACCCTGCCCGCCGGTATTTCCGGCAGAATCATGCGCTGTTACTATGAAGTCAACCCCTACTATGTCGACAACCTTGATGCTGAAGTCGTAGCAGAATTCATCCGGGTCACCCATCAGCATTACTATGAGAATATCCCGCAAAATATCCTCAAGCATCTGCGCGGAATATTCACCGATGAGCCGCAGCTTTCACGCAACGGAGTCGTCTGGTCATTCATTATTGAAGACGCTTATTTCAACGCTTACAACAGTGAACTGCGGCCGCTGCTGCCGCAGCTCTTTGTCGACCTGCCGCAAAGCAGTCAAACAAGGATTCGTTTCTGGAAACTGTGTTCCGATGTGTTTTCCAAGGCATTTATGAAACAGATCCGCGACTGGTGCGTGGCACATAACTGGGAGCTTACCGGTCATCATGTATTGGAAGAGTTCCTCTGTTATCAGAACAACTCCAATGGTTCGATCATGCCGCAGTACCGTTATTACACTTTACCCGGAGTTGACCATCTCGGCAGATCAACCCCGTCTGCGGTTGCCGCCACCCAGCTTTTTTCCGTCGGTCAGCAGTACGGATTAAAACAACTGCTGACCGAAAGTTTTGCCTGCACCGGCTGGGCATGCAACTTTTCCGGGATGCGCTGGATCTATCAACAGCAAATGGCACATGGTGTAAATTACCTCTGTCAGCATCTGCAAAGTTACTCTCTGCGCGGCAGACGCAAACGTGATTATCCCCAAAGCGGTTTCTATCACCAGCCCTGGTGGGAAGATTACAAATTGCTCAACGATTACTTTTCACAAGTCGGCAGGATCCTTGCCGAGGGAAAACTTGACGTGGAAACACTGGTCATCCATCCGATGAGTTCCATGTGGAAAGTCTTTGTCGGCAAATACAACCTCCGGGATTTTGCTTCGCAGAAAAGTCTGGAACAAATCACTGCCGAACTGGATGCCCGTACCATACAGCACCATTACGCCGATGAGATCATCGTGGATGAGTGCGGTTCAGTTGATAAAGACCGTTTCATCATCGGCAACTGTTCATACCGTGTGGTAATCATCCCGCAAGTGACCAACCTCTCCCGGAAAATTTTTGATCTGCTCAAAAAATTCCACCGTAACGGCGGAATCATCCTGCGCGTAAGAGAAACTGAACGTGTCGGTTCTTTCACCATTGACGGTGTGCCGGCTGCAGCAGATGAACTTGAGTTCCTTGACAAATTGACCGCTTTCAACTCGGAAACCGCCGCGGCAGAATATGCTGCAGGATGTATCACCGACCGGGTGATTATTACAGAAAACAATGTCCCGGCAACTTCTGTTATCGCAACTTGGCGCGATATCGAAATCGCAGGTTTTGCCGGACGATTCTACTATCTGGTCAATACCAATTACCGTTCAGGAACAAACGTCTGGATAAATTTGCCTTTCACCGGCAAAAAAATCGCGGTCATAGGTCAAACTGATGGTGAATTTTACCGTCCGGCGAAGGTGATCGCCGCCGAAAACAGTACCTTTATTGAACACAATTTCGGTGCGGCAGATGCGTTGATGCTCTTTGCCGCCGATGAGCTGCCGGTGGAAGAACTGCCGCAGGAAGTGCGGATCGCCGCCGATGCCGCCGCGATCAGACTGCTGCCGGAAAACTCCTGGCAGATCAGCAAAGCAACAGAAAATATCCTGACTTTGGAGCGTTGCCGTTTCCGCATTGACGGCGGACAGTGGCAGTGTGCCGATGCCATTGATGCGCAAACAAAACTGCTGGATCTGGAACGCTGCTGTGATTTGGAGCTGGAATATGATTTCAATGTCGCCGATGACTTTGACTTCAATACTCCGGTCGACCTGGCAGTGGAAGTCCCCGAAAGTTTCCGTTTCACTTTGAATGGTCAGGAATTTGCCATTGAGCATAACGGTTATCTCTTTGACAAGGCGTTTGAAAGGATCAAACTGCCGGCAAACTTCCGCAAAGGTCTCAACACAATCGGTATGAAAACCCGTTTTGAGCAGGATGATAACACTTACGAAACTATCCGCAAAGCCAGGATCTTTGAGTCGGAATACAATAAACTCACATTCAATACTGAAATTGAAAGCGTCTATCTCTGCGGAGATTTTGCCGTTCACCACGATGGAACGACCGTATCCGTTGCCAATAATGCAACCAGATTGAATGGCTCATTTGCCCTTGGAGCAAAACTTTCAGGTGACATTGTAAAATGTACCAATCTGATAACTGAAGGTATGCCGTTTTTTGCAGGTAAAGTCACTTTAAAAAACAGTTTCACCCTTACTCCTGAAGAAGCGAAATCCATCAGATTTTTCACCTGTCAGGTACGGGGCAGCAACTCCATCAAAGTAAAAGTCAACGGAATTGATTGTGGCGGAGCATTCTGGGAACCGTTTGCAGTGCCGGTCAAAAATGCGCTGCAAATGGGAGTAAATACCATTGAAATAGAGTTGACGATCAGTCTGCGAAACATGCTCGGCCCGCATCATCTGCTTGAAGGTGAATCATTCTGGATCGGCACCTGCTCATTCAACCGGGAATCCACTTTGATGCGAAACGCTCCCAGTCCCAGTACTCCGGCGTTCTGTATGGTGGATTTTGGAATCACTGATCTTAAATTCACCAGATGATCCGGCTTGTAAAAGTTGTTACTGCACTGTATATTATACAGTGATCAGAGATTTTACAAACAGAATTTAAGGGTATATATGCCGAAAAATCATTTGCCGATGTCCAGCAGTCTGGAAGACTATTTGGAAGCGATCGCCGAAATATTGGAAAAAAATGAACACGCCCATACTAAAGATATTGCTCTGAAGCTGGGCGTTTCCATGCCGTCAGTGACCAATGCTCTGCAGGCTCTTGCCGCCAGAGGATTGATAGTATACCGTTCTCACGCTCCGGTAATGCTGACAGATTCCGGTTCAGCCAAAGCAGCGATCATCCGCCGCCGTCATCAGGCATTCTGCCGCTTTCTGTCCCAACTGCTGAAAGTTGATCCGGCACAAGCTGATGCCGCCGCCTGCAGAATAGAGCATGTTATCGGCGAACCGATCACAACCCGCATGACAGCTCTGATAGAAGCTGTTGAACAACGCGAGGATTGTGCCGGATTGCGGGCATATCTTGATGAAACCATGCCAAAGATCCAGACTCCTGACATCAAAGGATTGATTTCTCTGGATAAACTGGATAAAGGTCATCCGGCAGAAATCGTCTATATTTCCGAAAATCTCCGGGGAATAAAAAAGTTTGCCGATATGGGAATCGTCCCCGGAGCTGTGGTGGAATATGAGGGAACTGCTCCATTCGGGGATCTGATACGCATCAGACTGATGGATACTCAACTTTCACTGCGCACCGGAGATGCACAATATATCTGGGTAAGGGTGTTGGATTGATATGGAATATCACGGCAACTATCCGGATTTGTATGGCAAAGTCAGAAATAAATTGACAAATTCCGGTTCATGTCACGATTTTGATCACACGCTGCGGGTAATGCATAACGCAAAACAACTGCTGAAAAATATTCCACAAGCTGATGTTGAAACGGTGATGCTCGCTGCACTGCTGCATGATATCGCCCGTCCGGAAGAGGAACAGAGCCGGGGCAGTCTGTGCCACGCAAAACTCGGAGCGCAGCAAATTCCGGGATTGATGGCAGAGTGCGGTTTCCCGGCTGAACTGGCACAGAAAGTATCTGAGGCGGTACGTTCTCACCGTTTTCGCGGCAAAGATGAACCGTCAACGCTTGAAGCTGAAATCGTTTTTGATGCCGATAAACTGGATTCTCTCGGCGCAGTCGGTATCGGCAGAGCGTTTCTTTTTGCCGGTCATGAAAATGCCAGACTGCATAACACCGCAGAAGTTGCTCTCGCTTCGGAAGCCTACAGCAAAGAGGACACAGCCTACCGGGAATATCTGGTCAAGCTGCGCTATCTGCCGCGAAAAATGAGGACTGCAGCCGGAAGAAAAGCCGCTGTAGAAAGGGCAGCATTCATGGCGGAATTTTTTGAAAAACTTGATACGGAAATCAACTTTACGGAAGATAATTTATGAAAATAATGTTCATTTCCGACATCCACGGGATGTCATCCACACTGAAAAAAGCGTTGAATCATGCCGATGAATTGCAAGCTGACCAGTTGGTCATTCTCGGTGATATCCTTTATCATGGCCCGCGCAACGGAGTGCCGGATCTTTACAACCCGACCGAAGTCGTGAAACTGCTCAATGCCAGAAAAGATCAAATCCTTGCTGTGCGCGGCAATTGTGATGCTGAAGTGGATCAGATGCTGCTCAATTTTCCGATCATGGCAGATTATTCAGAATTGCTCATCAATGACCGCAGATTCTTCCTCACACATGGTCATTTGTGGAATGAAAACAATCTTCCTGACCTCCCGGCCGGAGCAATCCTCGCCCACGGTCACACGCACATTGCCGTACATAAAGGTCTTGCCAGTGGAATCACGCTCTTCAATCCCGGCTCTATTTCTCTGCCGAAAAATACCATCTACCGGACTTTCGGTTTCTTCGACGGGGAAAATTTGAGTGTGCGGGAACTTGAATCAGGAAAATTTTTCCATGTATAAGTTCATTTTTAACAAGGTATCACAACTATGATCAAAGCAGTTTTTTCAAATGGTGTCGTTCAAGAATTTCCCAAAACCGGTGATTATACCAAAATCACTCTCATCCCGGAAAAAGACGCAGACAAAGTAATCATCTCCACGTGTATTTCTCTGGTTGATGTTCATGAAGTCTGGTACAATTCTCTTACCCCGGGGCCGGAAAAACGGAATCTGCCGTGGGTTATGGAAGTTGATTGCGGTGCCCATAAAAATATTCCGGTGGTAAGTACGTTTAATACAGCCGGAATCAACCGCGGATCATTCTGCACGACCAATATTCAGGATGATACCCGTATCCGCTTTGAGATCAATCAGGAACTCGGCACTTACGATATAACTGCAAAAATCGCACTCTGTGACGAAACCAAACCCTTTGATATCATTCTTGACTGCCGTGCCATTGATTGGCAGGATGCGCTTGCCGACTGGCGCAAAGCGTTGAATCTGCCCAAATATACTTATCCGGCTGCGACAGCTGATCCGGTGTTCTGCACCTGGTATGCTGTTCACGGAGCTGTAACTCAGGATTTCGTGGAAAAAAGCTGTGCCATCGCGAAAGACCTCGGATTCACAACATTGATCGTGGATGATGGTTGGTGTTACGATGATATGAAACGCGTATCCCCTCAAACCATCGTCAGTTGGTACGAGATGATCGGCGATTGGGATGTATCAGAGAAAAAATTCCCGGATTTCAAAAATCACGTCAAACGCATGCAGGAACTCGGAATGAAATATATGCTCTGGGTTGCTCCGCACCTCTGGGGATTCAAATCTGCATTGTATAATAACAATCCCGGTATGACCATCAACAACCCCATTGAGGGTTACGATAAGATGGATGTCAACAAAGCGGATTTTTCCAAATTGGTCAACAAACTCCGTGCTGTTGCCAAAGACAACAATCTGGACGGACTTAAAATCGACTTTATCGACATCGTTCCGCCTAATGTTGATGCCCCCAATGCACGCGCCACGGAAAAGCTGGTGGAAGAATTGACCAACGGCTTGAAAACCGATAATGCTGATGCCCTGATCGAATTCCGTCAGAGTTATGCCATTCCCAATATGCTCCGGTACGGAACCCAGTTCCGGGCTGGTGATGTGCCATTCAACTGGATAAGCAACTTCGGCAGAATGGCAGAGATCCGACTTTCCATCGGCAATCTTGGTCCGGCTCATGCGGATCCGGCTTACTGGCCTTTCGGTGAAACTCCGGAAAACGTTGCCCGTCACATGATGGCAATGCTGCTCGGAGTCCCCATGCTCTCAATGGATCTGACCAGACTTACGGAAACAGAAAAGCAGATCATCCGTTACTATATCAATATCTACAATGAACATCGGGAGTTGATCAATAACGGGAAATGGCGTTTCATTTTCGGCTGGTCGGATATTGAAGCAGCTATAGTGGAAAATGAAAAAGAACGTTTGATCGTTCTTGCGGATTATGGCAAATTGGCTGAATGTCTTAAAAATGACGGAAAGCCGACCATCATATGCAACCTTTCCAGTAAAGCTCTGGATATCAAATGCGAAAATGCCGTTGATGCCTGCTGTAATCCGGTAAACGGCAGCAGTATTCCGGTGGCCGGCTCTGCACTCATCCGCTGAAAATAATAATACACCCCATCGGCTGAGCCGGAATATGCTCTGCCCCGGGAAGGTCTTTTGACAGGCAGTTCGATCCTGACTCTGAATGAAATTTTCATTCGCATCAAGTTCACTGGCAGAAACAGTCAGTGAACTTTTTTTCATATTGCTTCAGCGTAAAAAAACTACCGGCTGCGCCGGTATGTAGCCGGGTAGCTTCAACTTCAAGTTTATAAAAGGCTCTATTATGTAAAAGTCAAGGGCTGATTCCCTTGTTTTTGTTAATTTTCTTAAATTTTCTGTTCACAAGCAACAAAAATCCTGTCTGCATAGTTTTCTATGCAGTATTATTTTCACAGTT
>SUWK01000058.1 GCA_015061525.1 Lentisphaerota bacterium | reverse complement strand
GAGGGGAGTTTGAGGGGAGGGAAACGCAGTGTCCCGCCCCTCAAGCAAACTGAACGCTGCGAACACCCTCCACAACTTGTGTGCGCAATATGTTGTCAACCTATATTGGGAACAGAGCTTTTTGTATTTATATAGCACCGGCAATAAATAGAGTTTGAAAAATATTTTTATAAGCGGTATATTATTTTTTTCAGCCAAAGAAATAATAATACTGGGGGAGAGATGGGTTCAGATAGTTTTATTGAAAAAGGATTGCTTTTTATATTACAAGAAGTTGTCACAATCGTTTTTTTTATTTTATGGTTTGTTCTTTCCGTCTTGGTTCTGGATTGGCTTCCCCCGAGACGGTGGATGGCCAGGTGGTCTTAGTTTTGCTTGAGATCGCTATCGGGGTGGTGATTTTAATGGCAATTTTAAAACGGCTATTTGGTCGTCCTAACATGACTTTGCTTTTAGTTACAGTTTTTATGATTAAATTTTTTTTGCTATTTTGTATGGTTGCTTGCCCAGAGTAAAGACAACTAACTATTATGGCTATACACATAAAAACAACCTTGAACATAAAATTGTAAAAAGCGATGAAAGGTGGAAATAGAGTATGTTTGTAGATAAGACTCAGATTACTGTGAAAAGCGGTGACGGCGGTAATGGCTGCTGCAGTTTCCGGAGGGAAAAATTCATTCCGAAAGGCGGCCCTGACGGAGGTGACGGGGGCAACGGCGGTGATGTGATCATTGAAAGCACCACCAGCGAACAGAATCTCAATTCACTGGTCTATCGACGCCGTTACTGTGCGCCCAACGGCCCCGGCGGGCAGGGTTCGGATATGCACGGAAAAAATGCAGAAGCGGTGACGGTGAAAGTTCCGGTCGGCACGGTTATCCGTGATGCTGCTACCGGAGAGGTGCTGGCTGATCTGGATACTCCCGGAGCGAAAGTAGTGGTTGCCAAAGGAGGCAGGGGCGGCAGAGGCAATGCGCGTTTTGCCACCAGTACCAATCGTGCGCCCCGGCGTCGTGAATTGGGTTTCCCGGGGGAGGAAAAGATGCTGGATCTGGAGTTGAAATTGATTGCAGATGCCGGTTTGGTCGGTTATCCCAATGCGGGTAAATCCACTTTGCTCACCCGGATTTCCGGAGCGCGTCCCAAGGTGGCAGCGTATCCGTTTACCACGCTTCATCCGGTGATTGGCGTGGTGGAGTATTTTGATTATGCCAGAGTCAATGTGGCGGATATTCCCGGATTGATCGACGGAGCGCATGCCAATGTGGGGCTCGGTCATGAGTTTCTGCGGCACATCGAAAGGACGAAAGTGCTGATCTATGTGTTGGATATGGGTGGTGTCGACGGCAGAAAGCCGCAGGATGATTATGCAAATTTGAAAAAGGAGCTGGAACTCTATAAAGAGGGGCTGGTTTTGCGTCCGTCACTGATAGTTGCCAATAAAATGGATATTGACGGTGCGGCAGAGAATCTGGCGGCATTGAAAGCTGAACTCGGCAGTGATGCCCCGGCGGTTTACACTCTGGAGCCGGATGGGGATTGTTCGGAATTTCTGGATGCCTTGCGCGCTTTGGTCAAAGCCAATTCCAGTGAGGAAGAAGCGGCATTGCGCCGGTTGTAAGCTGTGAAGAGGCATGTACAGTTTTGCGGAGGTCGATGTTGCCGGCAGAGCTGAAAAATGGGACAGTGCAAACTTTTTTCAAAAAAAAATGAAAAAAAGATGGTTTTTCAGGAAAAAAATTTGCATAATTGTTCTTTGACAAGTATATTATAAGACTTTTACAGATGCGAGATGCATGGATCTATGGCCGAAATCCTCTGGGCCTGTCGGTTCGTCACGCCCGCAAAGCAGGTGAAATCGCGGTGAAAACTGTGTTTTCTGTAACGTAGCTGTACTGCTTGCGTTCAGCGTGAACAAGGAAAAGTGAAACGTGAAGAAACGAATTTTTTAACAAGAGGTAAATGTTTTATGGTCAGAATCAGATTGAAACGTACCGGTACCCGCAATGCGGTCTGTTTCCGGGTCGTGGTGATGGATCAGCGTTCCAGCCGCGATGGCAAGGCGATTGAAGAAGTCGGTTTCTACAATCCCCGCAGCAAAGAGGAAAAGATCAACCTTGAGCGTATTGCTTACTGGGCTGGCGTCGGTGCCGAAATGTCTGACACCGTCAAAGATATCGTCGAGCGCGCCAAAGGCGGCATCGTTCTGAAAGATCGTGTCCGTCCTGCCAACGTCTCCAAAAAAGCGAAAGCCAAAGCTGCTGCTGAAGCTGAAGCTAAAGCTGCCGCCGAAGCCGAGGCAAAAGCCGCTGCTGAAGCCGCCGCCGCTGAAGCTGCTGAAGCTTCTGCCGAGGCATAATCAGGGAAAGTTCCGATGTTTAAGAAGTTGTTCGGCTTCCTTTTCGGCAACAGCAAAAAACAGAGTTCTGCCGCCGGCAGCAGTGGTTCTTTGCGGGAGCTGGAAGCGTTTGTTGATTACGTGGTGAAATCTCTCGTTGATAATCCCGGTGAAGTGAATATTTCCACCGTGGAGACAAACGAGGGTGCGACTATCCAGATCCGTTGCAGCAAGGAAGATATCGGAAAGATTGTCGGTAAACGCGGCAAGACCATCATGGCGATCCGTTCACTGGTGAGCGGAGCTGCCGGCAGACAGCACAAGCGTGTGTCTGTTGACGTGATGGATTGATCTGTTGTTTGAAATTTTGAAAGCGGGCAATTTATGCGGATCGACATATTGACGCTTTTCCCGGAGTTGTTTCCCGGGCCGCTCGGTGAGAGTATTATCGGCAGGGCGGTGAAAAAGGGAATGATCACGGTGAACGCTGTCGATGTTCGCAAGTTCGCGACTGATGCCCGCGGTACAGTTGATGAGAAACCCTATGGCGGAGGACCGGGAATGTTGATGGTTCCCGATGTTCTGGTCAGGGCGATCGAATCTGTCAAAGATGCCGGCAGCACGGTGATACTGACCTCTCCGCGCGGGGAGGTCATGAATCAGCAGTTGGCATTGGAACTGGCGAAAGAGGAGCATATCATTCTTGTCGCCGGTCATTACGAAGGCGTGGATCAGCGGGTGATCGATCTGGCAGTTGACCGGGAGATCTCCATTGGGGATTTCGTGCTTTCCAGCGGAAATATTGCGGCAATGGCGATAGCTGATGCGGTAATCCGGTTGTTGCCGGGAGTGCTGGGAGATGGAGAATCTGCCGTGGAAGAGTCCCATTCGATGGGGCTGCTTGAGTATCCGCAATACACGCGGCCTCCGGTGTTCCGGGGGGAGAAGGTGCCGGATTGCCTTTTGAGCGGCGATCATGGCAAAGTAGCTGAGTTCCGGAAGCGCGAAGCGGAGAGAGTAACCCGCGAAAGGCGTCCGGATTTATGGGAAAAGTATCTGATTTCAGAACTTAATAGTAAAGAGGTAAAAAAATGAACATAGTTGACAACATCCGTAAAGCCGAGGCGAAAGCCGATTATCAGTTCAGCATCGGTGACACCATTAAAATCGCTGTGAAGATCGTCGAAGGCGACACCGAGCGTATTCAGTATTTTCAGGGTACTGTCATTGCCCGTCGCGGCAGCGGTATTGAGGAAACCTTTACGGTTCGCCGTGTGCAGGCCGGTCAGGGCGTGGAACGTGTGTTCCCGATCAACAGCCCCCGAATTGCCGGTATTGAGGTTGTCCGTCGCGGTATGGTTCGCCGCGCCAAGCTCTACTACCTCCGCGACAAAGTCGGTAAAGCCGCGCGCGTCAAAGAGCTGCGTACCAAATAATTTGCTTGCTGTGGCATAGATAATGGCACGGCAAAGTGCTGTCCTGAGACAGGACGATGAACTCCTCCTCTCGGAGCGGCAGCTTCGGGCGGAGGGTTTTTCTTGGATAGCCGGGGTGGATGAAGCAGGACGCGGGCCGCTGGCAGGAACAGTGGTTGCTGCAGCTGTGGTATTACCCCGGGATCTGGAAGAACTGCCGGGAGTTTTTGACTCCAAGCAGTTGACAGAATCGGAGCGTGAAGAGCTTTTTGAGGAGCTTTACGCGCTGCCTGGAATAAAGATCGGGGTCGCGTCTGCAACAGCGGAAGAGATCGACCGTTTGAATATTCTGCGTGCTACTCACACGGCGATGCGCCGGGCAGTGGCGAAGATCGCAGAAGCGGATTTTGTTTTGGTCGACGGGTTGCCGGTGCAGTTTGAGCTGCCGTCGCGCAACATCGTAAAAGGCGACGCTAAATGTGCGAGTATTGCTGCGGCAAGTATCATTGCCAAGGTCACTCGTGACCGGGAAATGGTGGAACTTGACCGTCAGTATCCGCAGTATGGTTTTGCCAGACATAAAGGGTACGGAACGGCGGAGCATTTGGATGCTCTGAAAAAATACGGTCCGTCGCCGGTTCACCGGAAGAGTTTCCGTCCGGTGTATGAATTGCTGCCGGACAGCCCGGTGCAGGGAACATTGGATTTTGGGATATGAGTATGCAAATTTCTGAATTACAAGGAGGAATACCCCACGCTACCGGCGTGGGTGTCACCGCAAGGTGAGATCGTACAGGGGTATTGTATCTTTTTTTGGAAGTTTTTATTATGGAATATTAAGTTGGAGAATATATATCATGAGTAAATTTGATTTGGAAACGATCCGTCACAGTGCGGCGCATGTGATGGCAGCGGCGGTAAAACAGCTTTATCCGGATGCCCGTTTTGATATCGGTCCTGCAACGGAAAATGGTTTCTACTATGACTTTGATATGGAACACCGTCTGGTTGCCGAAGATCTCAAAGAAATTGAAAAAGTGATGAAAAAACTCATCGGCCGCAAGTTGCCCTTTGAACGTTTTGAAGCGACCCGCGAAGAGGCAAAAGAACTGCTTGCCGGTCAGAATTATAAACTGGAACGTCTGGCGGATATTGAAGAGGGTTCCACTATCAGTTTCTATCGCACCGGAGATTATCTTGATCTCTGCCGCGGTCCTCACGTCGATCATACCGGTGACATCGGTGCGGTGAAATTGACCGGTATCGCCGGCAGTTACTTCCGCGGCGATGAAAATAATCCCATGCTGCAGCGCATTTATGGAACCGCATTTGCCACGCAGGAAGAGCTGCAGACCTATTTGCGCCAGATGGAAGAGGCCGCCAAACGCGACCACCGCAAACTGGGTACTGAACTTGATTTGTACGGATTTTCCGATTGCGTCGGTCCCGGTTTGGTTTTGTGGCATCCGAAAGGTGCGCTGGTGCGCCATTTGATGGAAACATTCTGGAAAGATGAACATTATAAAAACGGTTATGAGCTGCTCTACACGCCCCATATCGGTCAGAGCAATCTGTGGGAGACCAGCGGTCACCTCAACTTCTACCGTGAAGGAATGTATTCCGCAATGGAAATTGACGAAAAAGATTACTACGTCAAACCGATGAACTGTCCTTTCCATATAGAGGTTTACCGTTCACGTCTGCGCAGTTACCGTGAGCTGCCGCTGCGCTGGGCGGAGCTGGGTACGGTTTACCGTTATGAGAAATCCGGTTCACTCCATGGTTTGATGCGTGTACGCGGATTTACTCAGGATGACTCTCATATCATTTGTACGCCGGAATCCATCGAAGACGAGATCGCAGAAGTTCTCCGTTTCAGTCTGGCGATCAACCGGGCATTCGGATTTACCGATATCAAAGCGTACTTGTCAACCCGTCCGGAAAAAGCGGTCGGAGAACCCGAACGCTGGGAAAAGGCGATCGACTCCTTGCGTAAAGCGGTTGCAAAATGTGAGTTGGAGTGTGACGTGGACGAAGGCGGCGGTGCGTTTTACGGGCCGAAAATCGACCTCAAGCTCCGCGATGCCATCGGTCGTGAGTGGCAGACCACCACGATCCAGTTTGACTTCAATCTGCCGGAACGCTTTGATATGACCTATATCGGTGAGGATGGTAAAAAACACCGTCCCTTTATGGTGCATCGTGCGCTGCTTGGTTCTCTGGAGCGGTTCTTCGGTATTCTTGTGGAGCATTATGCCGGAGCGTTCCCGATGTGGCTGGCTCCGGAACAGGCGCGTATTCTGCCGGTTTCCGACAAGCAGCTTGATCTTGCCAGAGAGTTTCAGAAGGAGCTTCGTGCCAAGGGATTCCGCGTTGGTATCGACACGCAGGCTGCCGGTCTGGGAGCCAAGATCCGTGCTGCCCGTTCCGAACGCGTTCCGTACTTGCTGGTGTTGGGCGAAAAAGAGGCGGAAAACCGTACTCTTGCCGTCAGAAACCGTAAAGAAGGTGAAATCGGCGAGATGAGTATTGAGAATCTTGTTGAAAAAATGCGTGCAGAAGTTGACAACAAGGTAATTTGGTAATATATTATATAGCATGACACCCCTCCGTTATCGTGACGGAGGGGGCTGAAATTTGTCTCGGACAGGGAAAAGTGTCTGATGATGATGCAGTTGACCGTCAGGGTGATGGGCGGCTGCAGAAATGGAAATTCTGTCGTACGGACAGTTTTTCTGTAAAAATTGGTGAAATAAAAAGTGCCGTTTGAGAGGAGGGTATTCTTATCGCCAAGTTATTGAAACCCAATGATCGCAGCATACAGCTCGATCAGGTGCGTTTGATTGGATCTGACGGAAGTCAGCTTGGGGTGGTTCCGTATGCCAGAGCCAAAGAGTTGGCTGTAGAGGCAGGGGAGGATCTCGTGTTGGTCTCCGATACGTCAAATCCGCCGGTGGTCAGGATCATGAATTTTGGCAAGCTGTGCTATGAGCAGAAGAAAAATCTCAAAGCTCAGCGCAAGAATACTGCCGCGCAGAAAAGCAAAGAGATCAAGTTTCATATCAACATTGATCAGCATGATTATGAAACTAAGATCAATAAGGCGATCGACTTTCTGGATAAAAAGTTCCGCCTGAAGATCACTCTGGCAATGCGCGGAAGAGAGATGGCTCATCAGGATATGGCCTTTGATCTTATGGATAAGGTCATGGAAGCGTTGGCGCAGTATGGTGAGGCAAACGGCAAACCGAAGTTGCTCGGACGTAATATTTCCGTGGACTTCGCACCGAAAAATTAAGGTAGTTTTCCCGCATGGCGGGATAATAAGTAACGGCTGCGGAAACGCGGTCGCACCGGAAAGGGTGATGCATTGACCCTGACGGTGAGTAAAACATCATAAAATAAAGGATGTAAACAATGCCGAAACTCAAAACCAGAAAGTGTGCCGCAAAGCGTCTGAAACAGACCGGCACCGGTAAGTTCCGCCACAACAAGGCGGGTGCGCGTCACCTTATGAGCAGCAAGAATGCCAAACGCCGTCGTCGTCTCCGTCAGGATGGTGCCGTTTCTCATGCCGAGAAACGCCGTATCCAGGTTGCGTTGCCGTATGGTCTGTAATTTGATATAAGGAGACTGCGAATATGTCCAGAACTACTTGTGCTGTTCCCTCACGCAAACGCCGCAAAATGGTGCTTGCCCGTGCTAAAGGTTTTTACGGTAACGCCAGCCGGAATATCCGTACTGCGTATGATGCGGTGGATAAAGCGTTGGTTCACTCCTACGAAGGCCGCAAACAGAAAAAACAGCAGTACCGTCAGCTGTGGATCGTGCGTATCAATGCTGCTTGCCGTGCGCTGAACGTCAACTACAGCACCTTTATGAACGGTCTGAAAAAGGCTAACATCGGTCTGAACCGCAAAGTCCTCGCTGATCTGGCAGTGACTGCTCCGGCCGAGTTTAAGGCTCTGGTGGAGAAAGTCACCCAGGCCTGAGGTTGGTTTTCAAGATCACAACAGCTTGGAAATGGTGACTTTTTTCACCACTTTCAAGCTGTTTTTTGTTTTTTTACCGGAGAAAAAGAGTTTTTTCCGGTGGATTTTACAAGGAAAATAAAAGTATGAACGAGATTATCCAGGCGGTTAATGCCGCCGCTGCTGATGCCGAAGCCAAAGCTTTGGCAGCCGTTGATGCCGCCGCGCTGGAAGCGTTGCGAATTGAGTATCTCGGCCGCAACGGACTGTTTCAGGAATTGTCCAAAAAGATGGGCAGTGTTCCTAAAGAAGAGAAAAAAGATACCGGTATGGCGTTCAACTCCGGCAGAAATCGTATTCAGGCGGCTTTGGATGCTGCCAATGCCCGCATCGGAGGCGCCGGAAAAGCTGACAAAGATGCCATTGACCTGACTTTGCCGGGCAGAAAGAGTGCTCCCGGGCACCGGCATCCGATCACCCAGCTTGCTGATGAATGTGTTTCTGTTTTCCGCCGTATGGGATTTGTTGCTGTTGACGGTCCGGAAATTGAAGATATTTACCATAACTTTGATGCGCTTAATACTCCCGACGATCACCCGTCGCGTGATCCGAAGGATACGTTTTATTTCCCTGACGGCAGGATTTTGCGTTCGCAGACCAGTCCGGTGCAGATCCGGGTCATGGAAACGCATGAACCGCCGGTGCGGATCGTCGCTCCCGGTAGAGTGTTCCGCCGTGATACGCCGGATGCCACGCATGGTATGAACTTCCACCAGATCGAGGGTCTTTATATTGATAAAGGCGTTTCCATGGCGGATTTGAAAAGCGTGCTGCAGACTTTTGCCTGGGAGATGTTCGGCAAGGATGTGAATATCCGTTTGCGTCCGCACTTCTTCCCCTTTACTGAACCGAGCGTGGAGTATGACTTCAGTTGTGTGGTTTGCGGCGGCAAGGGGTGTAATGTCTGTAAAAATTCCGGTTATATTGAAATCGCCGGAGCAGGTATGGTTGACCCCAATGTGTTGAAAAATGTCGGTTACGATCCGGAAGTTTGGAGCGGATATGCTTTCGGTCTGGGATTGGAGCGTCTGGCAATGCTGCGGTACCGGATACCGGATCTGCGTTTCCTTTACGACAACGATGTCCGGTTTCTTGAACAATTTTGAGGTGCGGTAAATGGATATTTCAAGAAAATGGCTCAGCGATTACGTCAAGCTGGATTGCGATGACGCTTATTTGTGTGATAAATTGACCATGGCTGGTATTGAGGTGGAGAAAATTGAGAAGAACTCCACTATCCCTGAAGGCGTGGTCACGGCAAAGATCCTTTCCCGGGAGCCGCATCCCGGCAGCGATCACCTGTCGGTGTGCAAAGTTACAGACGGCAGCGAAGAATTGCAGATC
This sequence comes from Lentisphaerota bacterium, assembly GCA_015061525.1. GTDB lineage: Bacteria > Verrucomicrobiota > Lentisphaeria > Victivallales > Victivallaceae > UBA1784. Next base: position 9,685 of record SUWK01000058.1, on the reverse strand, counting down.
GTCTGCGGTGCGCCGAATTGTGATGCCGGATGTATTGTGCCGTTGGCGAAGATCGGTACGGTTTTCGTCACGGAAGAAGGGGAGTTCAAAATCAAACGATCCAAGCTGCGCGGTGTGGAATCATTCGGCATGATGTGCAGTGAGCAGGAGTTGGGTATTTCCGACAATAATGACGGTCTGATGATCTTTCCGGCGGAAACCGCTTTGGGTGTGCCGCTTACGCAGCTTTATCCGGGAGATACCAGAATCGAGCTGGAGATTACCCCGAACCGCCCGGATTGTCTTTCCATGTGGGGTGTGGCACGGGATGTTTCCTGTCTGCTTTCCACTCCGGCGGAACTGCCTGAGATCTCTATTCCGCAGTGTGATATTCAAATCTCTGATCTGGTGACGGTGGAAAATCTTGATCTTTGCCCCCGGTATATCGGCAGAGTTATTAAAAATGTCAAAGTCGGCCCCTCTCCGGATTGGTTGAAAGAGCGTCTGGAAAGCATCGGTCTGCGTTCCATCAACAATGTTGTTGACGTTACCAACTTCGTCATGCTGGAACTCGGTCAGCCGCTTCATGCTTTTGACCGCGATACTCTTGCCGGTAAACGTGTGGTTGCCAGAAATGCCAAAGCCGGTGAGAAGATCACTCTGCTGGATGGCAAAGTTGTGGAACTTACTGAAAACCATTTCGTCATCGCCGACGTGGAAAAACCGATGGCTCTGGCGGGTATCATGGGTGGCGAGAACTCCGGAGTGACGGAAAAAACCACTGAAATCCTGCTGGAAAGTGCCGTATTCAAATCTTCTCACATCCGCAGTGAGAGCCGGTCACTGGGTATTTCAACTGACGCAAGTTACCGTTACGAGCGCGGAGTGGATTTTGACATGGCTGAACAGGCATCCATCCGTGCCTGTCAGCTGATCCTTGCCACTGCCGGCGGTGAACTTGCCAGTGCTGCAATGGAAGTTGCCGGAACCCGTCCGGCCGAACCGGTGATCAACTGCCGTTTCAGCAAGATCCGCGATCTGATCGGAACGATGGTCACCAATGAAAGAATCGTGGATATCCTGCAGAAACTTCATTTGAAAGTGGAAAATATCACTGCAGAATCCTGCGTGGTCACCGCTCCGCTTTTCCGTCTGGATCTTACCCGCGAAGCAGACCTTGCTGAAGAGGTCGCCCGCGTTGACGGACTGGATAAGATCCCGATGATTCCGGTTGCCGGAAAAGTTTGTCATCCGGACAGCGAAGATGCTTACGCACCGCTGCGCAATCTTCGTGATCTGGTCATCGGCATGGGCTTTGATGAGTGCGTGCATTACAGTATTGTCGGTTCAGCATCGGCACTTGCGGACAGCCGTTTTGAAAAGAGTGATCTCATTGAGTTGTCCAACCCGCTTTCTCCTGATAACGGCTGGATGCGTCCCGGACTGCTCGGTGAAATGCTCGGCACCGTCGGCCGCAATATCGCCCGCGGCAACCGTGATCTGCGGTTGTTTGAACTGGATAAAGTGTTCTGCAAAAATCCGGAGAAATTCCCCGAAGAGCGCAACGAATTGCTCATATTGATGACCGGCAAACGCCATCCGGAACTCTTTTCCGCAGACGGTGAGGCACTTTGCGATTTTTACGATATCAAAGGCGTTGTGGAAACGCTGTTGGAAAAACTTGCCATCACCAACTACCGTTTTGTCATTCCGCAGGAGCCGGATGCCCGTTTCCGCGACGGACACGCTCTGGTGCTGATGCTTGAAGGTAAAGTTGCCGGTATGTTCGGTGAACTTAATGGCAAACATGCCGCTTCATGGCGCGGAACTGCGCCGGTGTTTTTCGCCCAGATGGAGGTTGCCGCTTTGATCGGTGCTGCCAGCCGGGTGAAGAAGAGCTGCAAGCCGCTTGCCCAGTTCCCCGGAACGACGCGTGATATTGCGTTTGTCGCTCCAGAGTCACTTACTCACGGCGAAGTTATGGAGTTCATCCGCAGATGCAAAGCTCCCAACTTTGAATCAGTGCGGCTCTTTGATATTTTCATCGGTGATGATTTGAAAAAACAGCAGAAAAAGAGTATGGCTTACAGCTTGAGTTTCCGCAACCGTGAACGGACTCTGACCGACAACGAAGTGAATGCGGCGGTGGAAAAGATCCGGGTGAAACTGGAAAAAGAGCTGCAGGTCGAGCTGCGGTAACTTGCTATTTGTGAAAGGAATTTTGTTTATGAACAAAGATGCAGGAAAAGTTTTTGAAGGTAATCTTGATGCTGCAGGTATCAAGATCGGTATCGTGTGCGCCAGATTCAATGATTTTCTGGTCAGCCGTCTGCTTTCCGGTGCGATGGATGCGATCGTCCGTCACGGGGGAGATGCGGAAAATGTTTCCGTTGCCTATGTGCCGGGTTCTTACGAGATCCCCTTTGCTGTCAAGCAGATGCTTGACCGTAAGGAGTTTGATGCCATTGTTGCATTGGGTGTGGTTATTCAGGGGGATACCCCGCACGCTTCTTACATCAACTCTGAAGTTGCCAAAGGTCTGGCACAGCTGGGATTGGAATCCGGTATTCCGGTCACCTACGGTATGATCACTGCCGACAATCTTGAGCAGGCGATCAACCGCAGCGGAGTGAAAGCCGGCAACAAAGGTGTGGATGCTGCGATCGCGGCGATCGAGATGGTCAATTTGTCACGGGCGATCAAAAATGCATAATCAAATGACCGAAGAAACCGCTCCGGCGCACTCCAAGCGTCTGGGCAGAGAGTTGGCAATGGAGTTCCTGTTCGCTTGTGAGAGCAAGCAGGAACTGCCGGGTGCCGCTGAATTTGATGTTTTTCTGGAATCAGTCAGAGAAGAGTTTCAGCTTGAGGACAACCGCAACACCCGCAGGGCGCGGGATTATGCGGTGCGTCTCTACGAAGCAGTGGCGTGCAATCAGGAGGAAATTGATTCAGTGATCTCCGCTCATTGCCGCAACTGGGATATGGAACGGCTTTCCGGAGTTGACCGCAACATCATGCGTGTAGCAGTTGCAGAAATGCTGACGTTTCCGGAAGTGCCGCATGTGGTAAGCATTGACGAAGCAGTCGGTATTGCCCGGGACTTTTCCGGGGTGGAAGCCGGTAATTTTATTAACGGTGTGCTGAATTCAGTTAAAAATTCACAGAGCCAGCAAAAGTAAGTTGTAAAATGTCGATATTTTCAATATTCAAGCGTGGACTGGAAAAGAGTGCCACCAAACTTGCCCGGGTGGTAAGTGGGGTTTTTTCCGGTGTGAAAACTCACGGAACTGCAAGTTTTGATGATTTGGAAGCGATGCTGATCGCCGCTGATTTCGGGGTGGCGGCAGCGAAAAAAGTTGTGGACTCCATCCGTGACCGTTACGAGCGCGGCAAGATTGCCACCGATGCTGATCTGGTCGCGGTTGCTAAAGCGGAAGTGTGCGCCATTTTGAAACAGGGTGCGCGTGAGATCGCGGTTCCCGGCGAAAATGAGCCGCTGGTAATATTGATGGTCGGCGTGAATGGCAGCGGCAAAACTACCACGATCGGTAAACTTGCCGCCCGCTGGAAGAGTGAAGGAAAAAAAGTTATCCTCGGTGCCTGTGATACTTTCCGCGCCGCCGCTGTGGAGCAGCTGCAGCTGTGGGGGGAAAGAACCGGGTGTCAGGTCGTTGCCGCCAAACATGGTGCTGATCCGGCAAGTGTGGCGTTTGATGCCACGATGGCGGCAAAATCCCGGGGGGCAGATATTTTGTTGATCGACACCGCCGGCAGACAGCAGAATCAGCAGGATCTGATGGCGGAATTGAGTAAGATCCGCCGTTCCATCGGCAAAGTTCTGCCTGGGGCTCCCCATGAAGTCTGGCTGACTGTGGATAGTTCTCTGGGTTCCAATGTGATTAATCAGGCGCGGGAATTCGGTAAAACTGCCGGAGTAACCGGTTTGGTGCTGACCAAACTGGATGGAACCGGACGCGGCGGTATGGCGGTGGCACTGCATGAAGAATTTCAGCTGCCGACATTTTTTGCCGGATTTGGCGAAGCTCCGGAAGATTTGCAGGATTTTGATCCGGAGTTTTATGCCGAGGCACTTTTCAGTACGGAGACACCATGAGCCGCGACCGGGAATTTATGCTGGAAGCTCTCGCACTGGCGCGCATGGGATGGGGATTGACCAATCCGAATCCCATGGTCGGTGCAGTTATTGTGCGTGATGATACGATCATCGGCAGAGGTTTTCACCGGAAAGCGGGCGAAGCTCACGCCGAGATCAATGCATTGAGCGATGCTGCCCGCCATGGACACGATACCAAAGGGGCAACACTTTACGTGACTCTTGAGCCGTGTTCAACCTACGGCAGAACGCCGCCGTGTACTGAAGCGATCATTGCCGCCGGAATATCCCGGGTCGTGATCGGTTCTCTTGACCCCAACCCCAAACATGCCGGCAGAGCGCGGGAGATTCTTGCTGCTTACGGTATTCAGGTCGATTGCGGGGTGGAAAATGCCGCCTGCTGGGACTTGAACAAACATTTTTTCCGGTGGATAACCAGCGGAAAACCGTTTGTGATTTTGAAAATGGCAGTGACTCTTGACGGCAAAACCGCTTGTGCCAACGGTGAGTCCCGCTGGGTCACCGGGCCGGATGCCCGCCGCCGGGTACAAAGTTTGCGCCGCCTCGCCGATGCGGTTATGGTCGGCGGAAATACGCTGCGTACTGATCACCCGCAGCTGACGGTGCGTGAACCGGAAAACTGGGAACGGCAGCCGAGGCGTATAATACTTTCATCATCAATGAGCAACGATGATTTGAAAGAGTATTTCCCTGACGGCAGAGCTGAAGTAGTTGATCTGCCGGATACCCCGGCATGGGATAAATTTCTTGCCGGTCTTGGTGAAAGCGGCGTCAGTGTGCTGCTCATTGAAGGCGGCAGCGAAACCGCAGCTGCCGCGATCCGGGCGGATGCGGTCGATTTTGTGGAGTTCCACATTGCCCCCAAAATACTCGGCGGCAGAGATGCAGTCGGAGCGGTCGGCGGTGAATCGCCGCTTTCCATGGAAGATGCGCTCAAATTGCACCGCGTGAAGAGTTTTACCTGCGGTGATGATATTGTGATCAACGGATTTTTACGGGAGATGTGACATGTTTACCGGATTGGTTCAGGGTATGGGGAAAATCATCTCCCGTTCCGGGGGGAAATTGATTATTATGCCGGATGTTCCGCTTGCTGACATGGTTTACGGTGAAAGCATTGCGGTAAACGGCTGCTGTCTGACGCTGGAAAATCATTCCGGCAGAGAATTGACGTTCCACACTCTTGAAGAGAGTTTGCGCCGTACCAATCTGGGCAGACTTCCAGTCGGTTCTGCAGTGAATCTGGAGCGCGCTCTGCGCCTCGGTGACCGTTTGGGCGGTCATATCGTGCAGGGGCATGTCGATACTGCTGCCAGAGTACTGGAGTGTAAAAAAACTGCTGACGGGGATTTCAAACTTGCAGTCGCTCTCGATCCGGAATTTGCCAATCTGGTCGTCGTCAAAGGCGGTATTGCCGTTGACGGTGTATCTCTTACTGTTGTGGAAGCGGAACGGGACTTTTTCTCCGTCCGGCTGATTCCGGTGACTTTGCAGGAGACTGCATTGCGTGAACGTACTCCCGGCGAATATGTCAATCTGGAGTTTGATGTTGTCGGCAGATATATTTTGCGGATGATGGAACAGCGTGATGACAGTGCCGGGAAATCTTCCGGTATCACTATGGAAACTTTGCTGGAGGCGGGATTCCTGTGAAACTGAATTTCGGTATTGCAGTTGCTTCAAACCGTCAGCTTGCGGAGTTGCCGGTTGCAGGGAAATTTGATTTTCTGGAGTTGCCGTCGGTATCACGGATACAGCCGGATTTTATTTTGCCGCAGGCGTGGAAACGCCGCTTTATGCGTGTCAGCTGCCGGGCGGAAACCCGCACGCTTGGAGTTTTGATTGATGCCGGTTCTTCCATGACCAAAGAGTTTTACCGGGTGTTTTCTGCAGGGTGTACTGAATTTGCCAAACTGGGAGCAAAAGAAATATCTCTGGGAATCGATTGGGAAAATGTTTTCAATGATGAAAAATTTTCTGCCAGTTTATCCGATATTCTGCGTTGCTGTTACGGTATTATTTACCGCAATACTCTTATTCCGGTGATTGAACTGCGTGTTCCCGGGATCGCCGCCGGAAATATAGAACGTTTTCTACGGTTTCGCAACCGCCTGCTGATCCCGGCGCGTACTTTGGTCGATCTTCACCCCCACGAACCCGGGGCTCTGGAACTTTTTGAACGGTTTGCTGCAGAAGCACCATTTGAATGCAGCCGGGTACGCGTTTCATTTGATGCCGCCGGAGGAAATTATTTGACTGCTAAACTGCTGGAAAAAATCATTTCCGGTATTCACCGGGTCGGGGCGGAAACTCCGGATATCTGTTTTTATCCCGGCAGAACTGCCGATAGAGCGGTTTTTGCCGCTCTGGAAACGGTGATATCATGAGCAGTAAAGAAAATAAATTGCTCAAGAACAGTTTCGGCGTTTCTCTTGCCACCCTTGCCAGCCGGATTCTGGGATTGCTCCGGGTACGTTTGGAGGCTTTTGCCCTCGGCGGAGGTGTCACTGCCAGTATCTGGGCTCTTACATTGATGATCCCGAATTTGTTCCGCCGGTTGTTGGGGGAGGGGGCATTGGGAACGGCTCTTACGCCGTTGATCGCAGAAACTGAACATTCTGAAGGTATCCCGGCTGCCCGTCGCAATCTTGCTCAGGTATTAAGTTTTCTCGGCGCACTGCTCGCATTGATCGTCATACTGGTTTCCGCGGGGGCACTGCTTATGGGAAAATACGGTGCATTCTGCGGTTCCGGATTTATGCAAAGTGACCGCTTTACCGGAGTCTGCCGACTGTTGCCGCTGATAATGCCATACGCATTTTTTATCTGCCTTACCGGAGTTATTGGTGCGGTGCTGAATTATGCCGGAATATTTGTCCGACCGGCTCTGACGGCTCTGCTTTTCAACTTATGTATGATCGGCGGGCTTGGAGCCGGTGTCATTTTGGATCTGCCGCCGCAAACTCTGTTGACTTTGCTGGCAGTCGTAACTCCGGCTGCCGGAGCGGTTCAACTGCTGCTGATGCTTTGGATGCTCCATTCATGCGGCAGATTTCCGGTCTTTTCCCTTGAAGTTTTCCGTTCCTTTGCTGTGACCGGCAAACTGCTGCGTCTTGCCGCACCGGGAATACTCGGTTACGGTGCTTTGCAGTTAAGCTTTCTCATTGACCGGACTCTGGCTCTTTATCTTGGCGATCAGGCTCTGCCAGCTCTTACTTACGTTGACAGGATAATCGACTTGCCGATAGGACTTTTTGCCGTTTCGCTCGGTTCGGTGCTGATGGCATCAATGACTCACGCCGCAGCTGAAAAAGATTGGGAAACCATGCGCGAACAACTCAATTTTTCGCTTCGTCATGTCTGGTTTATCACCGCTCCCATGGCGGCGGCGGTGATCGGTTTTCACGTCGAAATACTCCGGGTTCTCTGCCTCGGCGGAAAATATACCCAGTCCGACCTTGATGCCGCCAGACTTGTCGCGGTGTTTTACGGTATGGGAATACCGCTTTTCTGTTCGCTGAAAATCCTGCTGCCGGCATTTTATTCAAGAAAAGATATGAAACGACCGTTTTACATTTCTCTGATTGCGATTATGACTAATTTCGTATTCAATATCATATTGATGTTCCCTTTGCAGCAGGCCGGACTTGCCCTCGCTACGATCATTTCATCTGCGGTCAATAACTCTTTGCTGCTGTTTCTGCTCGCCCGTGATGGATTCCCTCTGCGGGTAAATACGGTTTTTTCAGCACTCCGCTCTGTCGGTATGGCTCTGCTCGCCGCGCTGCCGGTGTGGCTCTGTTTGCCGCATTTCCAGAGTCTTTTTCCGGAAACATTTTACGCCGATTGCCTTATTCTCGGAACGGTCGCTGTACTGTTCGGAGTTTTTTATCTGATGCTCGCTTTTATTTTCCGCGCTCCGGAACTTAAAGAGTTTTTCAGTATTTTGCGACGTAAAAAGAAAAAATCTGCTTGAATTGATTGATTTTATTCTTTTGATGATATATATTATATCTGATTCGGTGTCCGGATGGCGGAATCGGCAGACGCAGCAGACTTAAAATCCGGGCATGGAGTTGATTGAAAAATATAAAAGATGATGCCAGGGTGGCGGAATAGGCAGACGCAACTGACTTAAAATCAGTTACTTATACGGTGTGCGGGTTCGAGTCCCGTCCCTGGTACCACTTTTTTTTACTTTCTCTATATTCCTCTATTTTACACAATTTTTCAACTGGAAAAGTGCAGATGTTGCCACAAACTTGCCACAAGGTGTTTCGCCTCAAACTGCCACTTGATAAATGACTTCTGAAAAGCCTCGATTGGTATAATCGTACCGATAGAGGCTTTTTTTTACTTAAAAGTGCCACTTTTTCAGGCATAATACCCCGGACGGGATAGCAGGAAATGTGCCTAATCAGTCCAATAATGTGTCTAATCAGTTGCCTAATCAATTAAAAGCAATGCTGGCATTAATTTCCCGGAATCCCCAAATTACATATGATCAACTGGCAAAAGAGTTAAATATCAGCCGCGAAACCGTCCGACGTCATATTGGTAAATTGCGTGATGATTACAAGATTATCTCAAGATCAGGCAGCACCAGAGGATATTGGATCGTACTTAAAATGATATTTGACAAGTTGGTGATCAATCCATCTGGATGACAACTAATTCCCGGAACAGGAAAAAGGTTCTCCAAAAAGTTCCCAGAAAATCATTGGATTATTGCAAAACAATCCGCAAATGACTATTGATCAGATGGCAGCTGAAATAGGTATAAGTTCCAGAGCCGTGAAAAAGCATCTGGCAACTCTGCAGGCGAATTCTATAATTAAGCGTGTAGGACCGGATAACAGTAGTTCATTGACTGTCATTGCCAAAAACAAAAAAAGACACCGAATAATTGTATTAATATTATTATAATCTCTTGTTTAGCCTGGCAGTTTTATGCTGGGTTATTTTTTGTCTCAAACATTTAAAAATTGGAAATATTATTATTTTTCTTCTTGTAATTGCGATTTGCAGTGATATATTAGACTTACCGCAGTAAGGTGGAGCATTGTCTCTTTTTTACTGCAGTGGCTATTTTGACAACCGTTATATTTCAGCAAATCGCTCACAAACCGACCAAGTTTAAAAAAGAATTTGCTGCATACTTAGGTGAAATGTGCCGGTAGGATTACTGTATTTATTCAGGTTCTACCGGGCGCTTCTTTGCATGTATGCAGATGGTTCTTGGTCGGACCTGTGAGCGAGTGTTTGGAGGCGTTCGGTTTTTATTTGAACGTTACCAAGCAGGCTGGATTTCGCAGCAGAAGTTGTGGAATCGGCAGGCTCGCTAAATTTTTGGGGATTCCGATTATGAGAACTGAACTCGCTACGACAGCATTTAAGATGCCGCTTTATGGTATCATTTTTTCGCTGCCCGCATTTTCGGCATCCTCTACAGTTTTTCGGAACACTGAAAAACTGTCTTGCGCGAACGAAGTGAGCGCAAGCAAGCAAGCAAGCAAGCAAGCAAGCAAGCAAGCAAGCAAGCAAGCAAGCAAGCAAGCAAGCAAGCAA
>SUWK01000057.1 GCA_015061525.1 Lentisphaerota bacterium | reverse complement strand
GCCCCGCAACAGTCACGGGAAGGCCCTTGAGGGAGGGGAGTTTGAGGGGAGGGAAACGCAGTGTCCCGCCCCTCTCCGCTTTCTTTCGCAAGAAAGAAAGCTTGGCAAAGAAAGTGAACTGTCGCGCACGCCTCGTTGGGCGTGCTTGATCGACGCTTTTTTGGAAAAAAGCTTGGCAAAAACTTGTGTGCGCAATATGTTGTCAACCTATATCGGGAACAGAGCTTTAAGTTTCAGAGACGAAAGATCGCCGGAAGGCACAAAAACACACTGTAAAGCGGCTGTATCGCGGTGAAATACCGTCGGAGACAAAAACACTGCTGTGAAACAGTAAAAATCAATCAGCGTTTAGCACATTGAAAAGTTGTAAATCCGCTGAAAATGTGCTATATTATAACATACTGTTCCTGTTAAGGACAGTTCTGTGCAAAGCATCCGGTTTGCTTTTTTTGCAAAAGATTGTAAGATATTTGAGGAACAGCGATGAAAAAATTTATTCTCACCCTGTCGGCCGTTTTTGCGGCGGTGATTTTTTCCGGCTGCGGTCATACCCCTGTCCGCAGCGTTTTTCCGGCGGCACTGCCTCCTGAAATTGCCGCAGTTAAAGAGAGTGCCGCCCGGGCGGAAAGTTTCAAAAAGATCATTGCCCCCGCAGAAGTTCGCGGTATCGGACTTTTCCCGGCGGCCTTTGCCGGAGAATTCAGCAATGAACAGATTTTCAATGCTGTCAAAGTTCTCGGTTTCAACCGCATTTACTGCCAATTGACCAGTGAAATGGAGCTTGACAGCCGTCTCGTTGATTTCCTCACCGCTGCCAATGCCGCCGATCTGCCGGTGGAACTGGTATTCAATCAGCAGGATTTCTACCGCCGCTACCGGGGCAACCGGCTCATCCGCAACTTCTTCATCCAATATCCCGATCTGGCGGAAGTAATGGAAGAAACTGTGGAGTTCATCAATGATGAGCTGCCGGAAAACGTCAAAGTTGCCGGAGTTACCGTCATCCTTGCCCCCCATCTTTTCAACGGTTCCAACTTCCAGCGTATTCAGGGACATCTCTACTGCTGGAGTGAAAAACGCTATGGTATCGGCGAAGATAACGATATGCTTATGCGGGAGTCACTCGTACTGGCGGAAAAGATCTCCAAAATTCCCGGTCTGCCGCCCTTGACCATCGCCGTGCCGGACTTCTTCCACGATGCCGCTTCCGAAGGAAAACTTTCCTGCGGCAAAGTGGAGGATTTCGCCAAACTTTCCGCCAAAGTCGCCGTCGTTTCCTCCGCGAATCTGCCAAGTAAAATATTTGATACGGTAAGCGACGAATTTTCCGCCATGCCGGAGGGTAAAAAAGCTCTGGCAGTCATCCGCCTTGCCGGACACACATCTCTTGAAACCGGCAGACTCCGCCGGAGAAACTGGCAGGATTTCCAGCGGACTATGGCTTATTTTATGAGTAAATCTGCCGGAGTTCCGGCTTTCGGCGGGATCATCGTCACCCCGCTGGCTGTGATCGAATATTTGCGTCAGGAGAAATAGATTATGCGCTGTCCCAAATGCGGATGCAGTGATGATAAAGTTATAGATTCACGCAGTGTCAAAGAGGGTTACGGAGTACGCCGCCGCCGGGAGTGCATCCGGTGCAGTTACCGTTTCACCACTTTGGAAAGTATCAGCCCGGAAGAGTTGAAAGTGATCAAACTCGACGGTACCCGGGAAGAGTTCGACCTTGCCAAACTCCGCCGCGGCATCGACCGTGCCTGTTATAAACGCAACGTTTCCAGCGCAGAAATCGACCGGATGGCGGGCGAAATAGCCTCATCCATCCAGCAGGATTTTGACAAAGAGGTACCCAGCGCAGAAATCGGCAGCCGGGTGATGACTCTGCTGCGTAAAGTCGATGAAGTAGCTTTTGTGCGTTTTGCTTCGGTATACCGGAAATTCACCGATGCCGCCGACTTCATCCAGGAGATCAAGGAGCTTAAAAAGTGATCAGGATCCACCTGCTGCCCGGCAGGGAAAAATCCCTGCTGCGCCGCCATCCATGGATATTTGACGGCGCAATCAAAGAGAAAAATGCTTCCGTTCCCGCCGGAGAAACGGTTCTGGTCTGTGATGCCAAAGACCATGTGCTTGCTGTCGGCGCGTGGTCCCCGGCAAGTCAGCTGCGTATCCGGGTCTGGAGTTTTGACCCGCAGGAAAAAATCGACCGGGAATTTTTCCGCCGCCGTATCGCTTCTGCCGTGGAGTTCCGCAAAAAACTCGACCTCCTCGCTCCCGGTGGCGGCTGCCGCCTGATCTACTCTGAAAGCGACTGCCTGCCCGGAATAATCGTTGACCGTTATGCCAATTTTGCCGCAGTCCAGTTCCTTTCCGCCGGAGCGGAACTCTGGAAAGATACCATCGCTGAACTGCTTTTGGAACTGCCGTTCATCGACGGCGTTTACGAGCGTTCAGATGCTTCAATACGGCGCAAAGAGAACCTCGCGCCGATCTGCGGTGTCATGGCAGGAGCCGAAGTGCCTGAAACGATCATTATAGAGGAAAACGGTCTGCGTTTTGCCGTTGATCTCCGTCAGGGACAGAAGACCGGATTTTACTTTGATCTGCGCACCGCCAGAGAAAAGATCCGCGCCTTATCCGGGGGCAAACGGGTGCTGAATATGTTCTCATACACCGGTGGATTTGCTTGCGCTGCCTTTGCCGGTGGAGCTGCAAGTGTACTCAATGCCGACTCATCTGCCCCGGCTCTGGTGCAGGGGGAAAAAAATCTGCAGCTCAACGGCTTCACTGAAAATGTTGAAAATGTCTGCACCGATGTCTTTGAATTTCTCCGCAAACTTGACAGCCGGGGAGAAAAATTTGACCTGATAATCCTCGATCCGCCCAAACTCATCCCCGGTAAATCCGCAGTCATGCGCGGCTGCCGTGCGTATCAGGACTTGGCAAGACTCGGTTTCAAACTGCTCTCTCCGGGCGGAACGCTCTGCAACTTCTCCTGTTCCGGTGCGATGGATGCGGAACTTTTTCAGAAAATCACTGCCGCCGCCGCTCTGGAAGCGGGAGTTTCCGGCAGGATCGCCGCCAGATTGGAACAATCCCCGGATCACCCGACACTGCTGTCAGTACCGGAAACATTTTATCTCAAAGGTTTGGTAACTACCATAGATTGAAGGAATTGATGTATGAACCGTACCGCCGTTTTTCTTATTACCACCGCCGACCGCAAAGGTCTGGTAGCCCGGATCACCGGTTTTTTCGCCGGACTTAACTTGAATATTCTGGAGTGCCGCCAGTATTCTGATATTCTGGAAAAACTCTACTACATGCGCATCGCCGTGGAACTGCCGCCGGAACTGACCCGTGCCGCCATCGAAGCCGAATTTAAAAAACTTGCAGCTGAGCTGGCACTGCACTTTTCCATCCACTACTCCGGCGAAATGCAGAACGTCGCAGTCATGGTTTCCAAAACCACCCACTGCCTCTACGACCTGCTCACCAACTCCGAAGAAAATCTGCTCGGTTCCGGCAAGGTCAAACTGGTTATCGGCAATCACCCGGAACTGGAAGAAGCCGCCGAGAAGTTCCGCATACCCTTCTACTGTTTCCCAGTTACCCGCAGCGGTGATCCGGAACAGGAACAACAGATCATCAACCTGCTGGAAAAACAGAAGATCGATCTGGTAGTCCTCGCACGTTATATGCGGATATTATCCAATGACTTCATCAACCGTTTTCCCGCCCGCATCATAAATATCCACCATGCGTTCCTGCCTGCTTTCATGGGTGGCAACCCCTATCAGCGTGCCTGGGAACGCGGCGTAAAAATGATTGGTGCCACCGCACACTACGCGACCGCAGATCTTGATGAAGGCCCTATTATCGAACAGGATGTTGAGCGTATCACCCATGAAAGCCTGCCGGAAGACCTCCGCGACCGCGGCAGAGATATCGAACGCCGGGTACTGACCCGTGCAGTACGCGCCCATTTGGAACACCGGGTCATCATTTCCGGACACCGGACGATCGTCTTCTCCAAATAACCGGAAAACTGATACCATGAGAAAACTTACCGTTTATCTTGCTGCGCTGCTGCTCTTTCTGCTGCCGTTGAAATTCGGCGGTCTGGCTGTCATGCCGGAGTACGGAGGTTTTTTCCCGGAGTTCTTCATCGACTGGCTCTTTGTCACCTGGCATCCGCACGCACTGGCTTATGCCGGAACGCTCCTGCTTGCCGCAGCACTGCTGACTACGAAAAAAAAAGCAGGGCAAAAATCGCTGCTTTTCACCCTTTTCTGGTGCGTTCTGCCGTCACTGGCAGTGCTGCCGGGCATTATCAACGGTGAAAGCATTATCGCCCTCGGAGAAATATCATTGCTCACCGGTATGGCAACGGTAACTGCAGCTGTGATGCTGCTGACCGCCGACGCTCCTGAACGCGCCGCGTTGTTCATCAGTGCGCTAATCGCCGGAGGTGCGGCAACAGCGTGTTACGGTTGGTATCAGCATTTTGTAACACTTGATGAAATGCGCCGTTTCGCCGCTGAACAGGAGGCTGCCGGCATTCCGCTGTCCGAGGGGATGCAGCTGAAACTCACCGATCCGCGGATATTTTCCACTCTGGCATCCAGCAACGCTCTTGCTTCACTGCTGCTGATAATGCTGACTTGCGGAATGTATGCCGCAGAGTACTGGAGCAGATTTATCACGCCGCCACGTACGACCAGAATCGTCTTCCGGATGATATTTGCGGTACTGTTTATTTCGGTACTGGTGCTGACAAGGTCGCGCAGTGCGGTTTTCTGCCCGGTCGCCGCCGGATTGATTGCGCTCTTTTCCACGCCGAAGATCAAAGTCCGCTGGAAAATCGCCGGATTAACCGCCGGAATATTGATCATGACCGCCGGGGTAGTCTTTGCCCTGTATCACGGCAGGGGCATCGCTTCAATGGGGGAACGCGCAGACTACTGGCGCACGTGCGCAATACTGTGCAGAACTTATCCGCTTGCCGGAGCCGGATGGGGGGGATTTTTCCGCACCCACATGCAGATCAAACTTTCCGATGTGGATGAATCCGCCAGAGATCCGCACAACGTGGTGGCAGCATTTGCCAGCCAATGCGGAATAGTTTCCGGTCTGGTGATGCTGGCGGTTCTGCTCCTGCCGCTGATACTGCTATGGCGCAGCCGGTTTGAAAAGAACTGGTGCGGCATGGTATTCTGGTGCGGGATACTCTTTACTGTCCACAGTCTGATCGACTGCGACTGGCAGATCCCGGCACTGCCCGCAATAATGGGCGCACTGTACGCCATTGCCATAGCGTTACTGCCGGAGGAAAAATTTCCGGCTTACGCACCGTATGCAGCCGGAACCGTTTCAATACTGCTGATGCTGACCGGCTGCTGGTCAAGCTGGCGTTACATAGCGGGCGATCACGCGTTATCCGCTCTGCAGGACAAAGTAAATCCGGCAACCGGAGAAATGGCGCAGAAACTTGCAGCCTGCCCGGTGGAATATTTTGTGGCACAAGCAGAAAAGTACCGACCGGACTCTGCGGTCACTCAAATGTATGCCGGGGACTGGTACTTGAGGAACAACGATTTAATTTCGGCGGAAAAAGCGTTTCAGCGGGTACTGGAACTCGATCCTGTCCGCCCCGGAGCTTACGCGCGGCTGGCGAAAATAGCGTTGCTGCGCGGGGACAGAAAAAAGGCGGAGGAGCTGATGCTCAAAGCCCATGAATTGTTCCCGAAAAGCCGCCACTACACCCTTGAAAAACTTTACGGAGATAAGTGATGAGAAAGCATGTTTACGGTCCGATAAACTCCCGCCGGCTGGGAAAATCTCTGGGAGTGGATCTGATTGTCCCCAAAGTGTGTCCCCTGGACTGCATTTACTGCGAGGCACGCGCCACTACCGATCTGACAATGGAACGCCGGGAGTATGTCAATATCAATGAAGTGATCGAAGAAATAGATCAGGTACTTTCATTGATCCCGATGCCGGATTACATCACCTTTTCCGGGGCCGGAGAACCGACACTCAATTCCGGTATCGGCAGAGTCATCACTCATCTGAAAAAGTTCCATCCGCGCAGTAAAGTGTGCCTGCTCACCAACGGGCTGCTGCTGCATGATCAGACACTGCAGCAGGAACTTGCCCAACTGGATATGATCATTCCTTCACTGGATGCTTCCAATGAAGATGAATATCTCAAAATCAACCGTCCGGTGCCGGGGGAAACTTTGGATAAACTGGTCGATGGCATTACAGACTTTCACCGTAATTACCCGGCAGTATACATGGCTCTGGAGATGTTCATCGCCCCCGGGATCAATGATTCAGATGCAAGTCTGGAGCGTTTTGAAAAGCTGGTTGGGAAAATTTCGCCTGATGCCATTCAACTCAACACACTTGACCGTCCCGGAGTGATCGCCGAACTCAAACCTGCCGATGCCTCAACAATGGAAAAATTCGCTGCCGCATTGAATAAAATCGTACCGGTGACCTTTATCAGCAAGAGCCGATAAGAGCGTCCGGATTCAGCGTAAAATTTTGTGCAGTTCCGGCAATATGGTATCAGCGACAATGCGGTTCCCGGCGGCATTGGGGTGATTGGAATCACTCCAGAGATCCGGGCGTCCTTTGGGAGTGATACCGCACTGCATATCCGGGACGTATCCGGCGTGATATTTTTTCACCAATTCCCGCTCAATGACCGCAAGACCTGTAATATAACACAAAAGAGCATCAAATACAATACCGGGAAGGATTTGAACCTCCGACCTTCCGCGATTCCGTTCACCATTTATCTTTGCTTATTTTTGTTGCCGACCCGCACCGATGCAATGCGTTCATCGGGAACCGGAACGGGCGGAAAACTTTCAATATCCGCAAAAACTCCTTCAGCTTTCCAGTTATTTCGCCAATTTCATCTTCCGCCATTGGAAAAAGATAACTTCCGGTTATATAGTATATATCGGACGGTCTGTGCATTTTTACCTGCGGTTGCGAGCCTGAGTGTAAAATATACTGTTTGTCCAACTTTTTCCGGTATTTTAATTAAAAACTTTTGAAATCACCTCCATTGAAAATAATAATCTTTCATGGCAGAAAATGGTAACTTATGAAAATATCTGTTGTTACAATTGTCCGGAATGACTGTACTCATATTGAGGAAACATTGAAGTCGGTCCTTGAACAAAAGGGCGAAGGATTTGAACTGGAATATGTGGTCATTGACGGAGCTTCCGATGACGGTACTGCAGAAATCGTCGGCAAGTATGCAGACAAACTTGCCTTTTTTGTCAGCGAAAAGGACAGCGGCATTTACAATGCGATGAATAAAGGGATCAGTCACTGTACCGGGGATGTTATCGGCATGATCAATTCCGGCGACCGCTATCTGCCCGGAGCCCTTAAACTGGTGGCAAAGAGTTTTGCTGAATATGGCAAACTTGACCGGATATTCTGGGGGGATGTGCAGTATCAGCACTTGGGCAGAGTAAAAGGTTTCCGGGAGGAAAATCGTTACCGGGGGGCATTTGCACCGCATCCATCCATGTTTGTTCCCCGCAATATTTATGAAACGATCGGGTGTTACGATGAAAGTTTCCGACTGCTGGGTGATTACGAATTCATGTACCGGGCGGTGAATGTAAAGAAAATCGCTCCCCTTTATGTGCCGGAAATTGTGGCTTTTTATCTGGAAGATGGACTTTCTGACCGCTATGTTTACCGGTGTCTGAAAGATGAATTGACGGTCAAACTGCGTTATGGTCAGAATCCTTTGACTGCCCGTCTGATTTTTCTTTTGAAGGTGATCAAAAACAGCCCCCGCATCCTGAAAAGTTTTTTCCGCTAATAGTTTTTATTCAAACCATTAAATAATTATGCAGTAATTCACGCTTGAAGCTCTTTATGTGTTTTGCAAAACCTTTTCGTAGACGCTGCGTGTTTCTGCTGCACACTTTTTCCAGCTGAATTTAGCTCGCTGTTTGGCAATGTTTTCTGTAAAACGGTGCTTCATATTCTCTTTCATGGCACGGGCAAGATCAGCGGGAGAATCCGGCTGAAAATACAGTGCCGCTTCTCCGCCGACTTCGTGAAAAACCGGTATATCCGAACAAATGACCGGGCAATTTGCCGCAAATGCTTCAAGCACCGGCAAACCGAAACCTTCCATCAAAGAGGGAAAGATCAATGCCGAACTGGTTGCGTAAAGTTTTTTCAATTCCTCATCTGAAGCATTGACGGTTTTGATTTGTTCACTGATCCTGAGATCGTTTACAAGTGCGGTTTCCGTACTGTTCAAAGGCTGCCCCACAATGAGCAGGGTGCTTTCCGGAACCATTTTCAATGCTTCAAGAACAACGGCAAAATTTTTGTAACCGATTCTGGTACCTACAAAGAGAAAGCGGTTTTCTTCCGGCGGCATCGGCGGCATTTCCCACTCCGGGCCGCCGTGGTAGACAACATGGACTTTGTCTGCGGGAACATCGTAAAGTTTTATCAGTTCATCTGCGGTAAATTGCGATGGTACAATAATTCCTTGAGCATGGTGTGCCATCGTATATTTTTCCTTTTTTTCCCATTTGGCAGCAGGAAGTTCCGGAAAACGGTCATGAGTCATATCATGCAAAGTAATGACCATCGGTTTATTTTTCAAGTAAGCAAGAGCATAACTTCCGTAGAAGGTCGGATGAAAAATATCAAATTCGCTTTTTTTGATCGCAGAGATCACCTTAACCCGGTTAACTCTTTCCAATATCCGGTTCTTGCCTCTGAAATGAGCAGATGGCAGAAAACCAGAAATATCCATAAGTTCTTTGAGATAAAAATTATTGCTGTAAAAAAGCGGCAGCTTCCACTCCACCCCAAGATATTTTATCAGTTGGATATGGTATCTTGAAATACCCCCGAATACCTGCGAGGAAAATATCTGATGGTCAAAAAGAATCTTCATAATACACCTGAAAATATTTTGGAGACTTTGGCAATAATGCGTGAAATGAGATTTCTTTTCCTGTAGAATTTGCGGTAAACTTCATTTTCGATTTCAAGCGGCTCATTTTCTCTTGCGATGGGAAAATTCAGTATTTCAGGCATATCAAAGGTTTTTGAACCGAGAAGATCGGTAACATTTCCCATATCGTGGGTAGTTTGTTCGGCACCGATATTTGAGATAAGGTTGCGTATCGGTGAAATACACCATCCCTTATTGACCATAATTGCATAAGTCCACTGAAAATCCCAGGTATTGAATCCCGGCTCTCCCTCAATAACGGCGGTCAATATTTCATTCCATCTTGCCGCCTGCTGACGGTCATCAGGAAAAACGTCAAACATTTTCTGCGGGGTGAAATCTTTTACATCCACGTCATATAATTTCCACGCTCTGCGCCACGATGCCCATCCCCAGACATGAGCATACCGGTAAAAATAAGCACAACAGTTTTTATCAGGTGCGTAATTTCTCAGTATATTGCCGTTGATGTGCATCACAGAAGGATCATCACGGTAAAATTCCAAAGCAGCTGCCGCATAGCGGAAAAAGTCTTTACACGGCAAGCAGTCATCTTCCAGAATTATCCCCTCTTCAACTTCTGAAAAGAACCAATCTATTGCACTGCTGACTGCAACTTTGCATCCGAGATTTTTTTCCTGAAAGCGTACTTTTACCTCACACTCCCAGTCGATGTGTTCAAGGATATAATTCCGTACTGACTGACATATCTCTTTTTCTCCGGAGCGGGAGTCTCGCGGACCATCGGCTGCGATGAAGAATTGAGCCGGTGCCGCCTGACGGATCGCTTCAAAAGATCGCTTGACTGTTTCCAACCGATTGAATACTACAAATAATACCGGTGGAGTTTGTTGTTGAATTTTATTGCTCACAGCTGTATACCATCATTGAATTTATGAACACGCCCATTATATATCGACAGATTATTTTTTTCAGCCCCCAAGTTGCCAAGTTAAGTGATTTACGAATCAACATATCCATTCTTGCGGATATGCTAAAAGCGTAACTTCTCCGTGAGCAACAAAAGGATTGAGGCTTTTTATTTCCACGTGATAATCAACTCCCCATGATTTCAGCATCCGGTAAATTTCAGTAAACTCTTCTTCATTGTGATAAATCGCCAAAGAGAGCAAAGGACGATCGCGTTCTATCGTTTTTCTGGCTCCGCGCACAAAAGCCGCCCCCATGCCCTCAATATCAGCTTTCAATACACCAAAAGGAGTTGCATAGTTTGAGCTTATTTCATCCATAGTGCAACATTTCATTCCGTTTGAAAAAGTGTCGACATCAGCCAAACCCACTGAATGAATATCGTATTTTTCTTTTGGTATATGGTTGCGGTTCAATGTTTGAGTCAATTTACCGAGAAAAGTTTCATCCGGTTCAAAAATCAGGATTTTTTCAGGATTATATTCTAAAAAAACAAGCGTGGAATCACCAAGATAACCGCCGATATCTCCAAATAATTTTCCTGCGATGTGCGTTTTTACAAATTCAGGTGCAAAGCGTAATCCGTGATGGTAGTATAATGATTCCGGACCGACCTGATGATGCGGCAGATGAAACCGTCTGATCGAAGCATTAAAATCTTTCCGAAGTTTTTGATATTCAGCATACTCAGCTTCAGTGTAAAAATATTTTGGATGAACCATAAGACTGTTGGGCAGAGCTTTATATTGCCGTGACATAAACCGCTTGGCAATATTAAGCGATTCTTCATCCAAACCGGCAAACAACTCTTCTATTTCTCTATCTGAAAATATGCGTCCACCTGATTCTGCATACATAAATCTGGCAAACTGTAAATTGGCATGAAACGCAATAAATGCCATATCAATACGTTTACCGATTTCTGTTTTTCTCAAGAGTGGTGATATGTTTGCTGCGTAAAAAGAATTTATACCCATAAAAATTTTTCTCCGATCATATAAATGTCTATCAGGAATTATCTTCTTATTATAAAAAATGTTTGCCAGACTGTCTTTGAGTAAAATTTGATCTGATCTTTATTAATCCTGCGAAATTTCATTTATAATCAATCAGCTTTATAACAAGGGGTTACTTTGATCGCATTCGGAATTTTTTTATCGGAAATCAATATCCAGTAACCTCCTCCGCCGCAACCGCTGACCTTCCAACCATATGCCTTGTCTTTGTATTCCTCAATCGCAAAACGCATCTCATTTGTTAGCATCGCCGGAAACATCTCAAGCTGTGCAGCAAAACAATCCTTTGTCGCTTCTCCCCAAGCTCTTGCATCGCGTTCCAAAATCCCTTTCCAGGCACGTTCTGCTGCATCAGCCAACTTTTTCGCACTGACAGCGTTGATATTGGAATCCTTAAAAACATCATACCCCCTTTTTCGCGGAGGCAGCGCCACCAGCCAAAGATTAGCGGTCACAAATTCCAATGTTTCACGGTCTGTCTTCGATTCAATGGAAACCGGCCAGTAACCATTGTCATAATTCAACTTATTCACCCCCGGCAACAATATCCCAAGCTGATCCTGCGAGCCGCTGATCGTTTTTACCCCCGGAGGATTTTCTACACAGAAAAGCAATTTTGCCAACTCCTGCCGATCGCCGACGGGAATTTGAGTCTGCCACATTTCGATCGCCTTTTTACGTGAACTGGTTGCCATACCGCTTTTGTCATTGAATTCGATATCCGGTTCAACCGACATGGTTATAACTGATCCCCCGCAAAGAGAATTGACTGCAGGTTGATCCAGCCAGCCGCCGCAAAGTTCCACCCGGTAAGGGATCCGGCACTCCTGACGCAAAGCCGTTGTTGAACGCACCGGCAGACCGGCTTCCGGAATCCTTTCACTGACAACCAATTTAATGCCAAGTTTTTCACAAAAAACTTTTTTGTCGGGTGTATATCCATCGGTATTGACAAAGAAAAAGTCCGGCTTCAATTCAGTAACCTCTTTTTCAAAATCCATGATCCCGGAACCGGAATTGATCCACGCATCTTTCACACAACGCAACGCTTTTACCATATAAAGACGTTCAGCATTGTTATTGATTGTGCGGCGTCCTTTCAATTCCCAAATCGTGGCATCAGAACCAAGTCCGACATACAAATCGCCCAATTTCGCGGCTTCTTCCAAAAATGCCACATGACCGCTGTGAAGCATATCATAACATCCGGATACAAATACTTTTTTCATAATCACCAAGCTCCTTGCAGCTGTGATGCCGTAAATTTGTCTTTCATAATATCTTTCAAAGAGTTTACAGCCCGGCAGGGAAATTTTTTTCCGGATCTGCGTCAGCGTATATCACATCCAGCTGCATTAAAGTAACTCTTTTTGAAAAATGAATGCAAACCATCTCAAGTTAATATAACCTGTTGTTTGCTGAATTGCAAGATTATTCCGTTAAAAAGTATATTTTGTACGGCAGGGATTTTCAAACCGGAGCCAGCAAATTTTATAAAAATACAGTTTCTGTTTCAAAACCTGGAGCATTTTTCCCAAACTGAAAAACATCCAATGCAAAAATGGCAGTTTTGAAAAATGCGATTAAGCGATTCAGTGTATTACAATTTTTTAACGGATTTGGAAGGTTAATTTTTACGTTTACATTCCCATTCGGTGAGTAATTTTATGACTTCGGCTGAATCAGGTATTTGCTTTCCTCCTGTATTTATCAACAAGTTGCGATTGCCACTCTTCAAGCCACAGCCAATCATAGTCTGAAAAATCGTTCCAACATTGACATTTGTCTGCAAATTCCGGATGCATACGCAACAGTTCGCTCCAATCCTGAGCAGAAAGATTTTCCCACCGGCAATGCTTGACCGCTTCCGGCATAAAGTTCAAAACCAGAGCCCAATCGTGCCCGGAAAGTTTTTCCCACGCACACTTATCAGCGAATTGCGGCTGTTTGTCCAACAGCCACCACCAGTACGCCCCGTCGAGTTCATCCCAGCTGCATTTGTCAGCAAATTGCGGCTGCGCTCTCAATAATGTGCTCCAACAATATCCGTCAAATTCTTCCCACGGACATTGGTCGGCAAATTGCGGATGTGCTTCCAGAATCATCATCCACTCCATTGGAGTAAACTCATCCCAACAGGGACATTCTGCTGCTTTTTCCGGATGTTCCCGCAAAAGTTCCATCCATTCCCAACTATCCATTATTTCTCCTGAACTGAAATATCTGTAAACAGAGTGCAGTCATCGGCGGAAAAGATGGGGATATTTTCATCAATAACAAACTTCATCCGGGTAACTTCACCGTAGAGAGTATTCTTTTTTACGGGAACTTTGTATACGGCACTCCCACGCTTTTCCACAGTGGATAAGTCATTCCAGTTATGACCTTTTTGCCAACAGAGTTCCTGCAGAGCTTCCCGCTTTTTGCCGATCAATTCTTTGTGCGGATAAAGACTTTGTGCCAGCATGGACAAACTGTTTTTCGTTGCATCATTCTGCCGCCAGATGAAATATCCCCGGATATCTTCCGGGGGAATGACAAACGCTCTGGAGTCAAAAAATGCCGGGATCCTGACCGGGTAAGGATTGTGAGTGTTGAAATAACAGCTTGCCATTGAAGCGGTAAGTGAAACCAGTTTCTGCACTCTCCGGTCGAACCACACCGTGGTGTCGCGGGCGTTATTGTCGAGAAAAAGCAGGGAAATTTCATCCGATTGCGTGTAACCAAAAACGCAGCCGTCACAGTTTTCGCAAAGGAATTTTGTGGTTTCTGCCATAAGCTTCATCAGTTGATGATCAAACGGTTTGGTGCAATGATTTTTTCTTGTCCACGAGTGGAACGCCCTGCCGTCAAGCCGCACGATCATCGGTAATGAACGGATGAATTTATAGTCAAAACAACTCTCAAAATGTTTCATCCGGTCGCCCAAAGTTTCTTTTTTTACCATAATCACACCTCGTTATATTGAGTTGTTTCAAATTTATCATCAACGATTTTAACATAATACAATTCATCAAATCCCTCTTGCATTGCGGGGCGTTCCAGATGAGCTGCCTTATACCGCAACGCAATCTCCGGCACTTGTTTTTTGCCATGCCGCCGGTTGTTGCGAATACGGCATTCATCAATAGAAGAGCGGAAATAATAACCGATTATTTTATAACTGTATTTTTGGGCAATATCAATATATTTTTTCCTATCGGCAACAGAAACATTGGTATTGTCGATAACGCATGATTTTCCCGAAGCGAAAACTTCTTCAAGCATCTTGTTTTCCTGATTCCGTGTATGCAAAACATCCAGCGAAATGTGAATATGAGTTGCGGCAAATTTCTGCTGATAAAAGGTGGTTTTACCACTTGCCGGAATGCCGGTAAAAATGATTATTTCCGAAATTGCACTATCCATAATTTTTACCTGTTTTCTATCCGGTAAACCTGTAAACCTTTACGGGCAAATTCGCGTTCCAAAGTTGCCACATTATCGGCAACGGTTTTGTGAGTGTATTCAAAAACATTGCGTGGTGTACAATGACTGCCGTGGGCGGCTCGTTTCAATACCCCGTTTTTCCATGCCTCGTCGGGATTACGGATAATGTGGATAATTACTGCATTTGCCCCAGAAGCAAAAACTTCTTCCATCGTATTTCGGGCAGCATCAAGAGAAGCAAGCGTGGCATCGATCACCCAATCGCCCCCCAGATACGGTTTGATTCCGTCGCAGAAAGTGCTTTTTCCGGAGCCATTGCCGCCTGCCATAAATATAACGGTGTCACCTCTGCGGATGTATTTTGTCCCGTAAATCATTTCCCTGATCAGAGTTTCTGTCAGTTTGGCAGCTTGCTGATAAAATTTTGCCACCGATTCCGGATCAGAAGGCACATAACCATCTTTTATAAATGCCATTTTAGCACAATCGGTATTGATGATCCTGCCGAAATTACGCAGATACCAATCCGTCAAATCTCCCTGCGGCAATTCTTCCGGAACTTGTTGAAAAAAATCATCGCCCGATGCCGCCATTTCCAAACGTTTTATTCCGTGATTTATCATGATTTGAAAAACATCCTCAAAATATCATTGACACTTATATCCTGATCCACTTTTGCAGAGTCGTTTTCTTCCGGTTCACCGCCAGCAACGAGATAAAATTCTCCGTCTTCATCTTCTTCATATTTCTGACCGCTTCCCCAGCCGATGGCAGAACCGTAAGTGCAGTAGCACCTGCTGCACATGGTCGCCCATTCCGGAACATCTCTCCGGCAGGCGTCATAGAGAACACCCTTGATTTCACATCCGCAAATGTCGCAAATTTTTTCCCCGAACCATTGCTGCCGTTCAGCCATAATACACCTCCGTTAAATTACTTATCGTAAATTATTTCAAATACATCTGTATGATTTTGAGTACCAGCAATTATCCGGTTATTGCGGCACAGCCGGATAGTTTTATATTTCCCGGAGAGAACAATTTGTCCGGAAACGGATATAATGCCTTTGAAACCATCTTTTTCAACTATGAATAAATTCTTTGCAAGACGATAAAGTTTTTGATATTCAGCAGGGAACAGGATATTTTCTTTAAAATCCATCATCCCATCACAAGCATTGCTGGAGAAAATAATCACTTCATCTTCAACACAAATACCAGATTGATATTTACAAGGCAATATTACACTGCCGTTGCTATCAAGCAATCCCCAAAGTATTTTTCCATTGCAACGCCTGCCGACCAGATAATACCCCCCACGAGAATCTATCAAATCATAATCAGATGAAAATATTTTTTCTCCACTGCGGTTTATTATATACGCAAGTGTGTGCTTATTGTCATCAAAGTTTTTTACATTGATCAAGCCATTTTCCATAAATGTAATATTGGCAGCCCGCGGTGTGATCAATACTTTCTGAATACTGGCATCATATATCCCGCATAAACTGTCTTCTGTCATTTCCCATGTATCATAAAATTCAACAAGTCCATTATGATATTCGCGTCCCAAACTTTCAAACTGCGGTTGAATTATCCAGTTGCCGCAACGATCTGTGACTCCCTATTTCCCATTTGAGCAAACCCTGTAAAACTCAGAAGTATTATCAAAAACTTTTATCCCCTCATATCGGCATGGAATCACTTCATTGCCGTTAATATCAATAACTCCCCATAATTGTTCATCACACCAATAGCTGTTATCGCTTTTTACTTTCCATTTCCCTTTGCAGACCACTGCCAAACCATCAATAAAGTTATTTGCATAAAGATATTGCGGCGCAATGATTTCTTTTCCTTTTCCGTCAATATATCCCCACTCGCCGGCTAAAAAATCTTCATCACTCCATAATGACAACTCTACCTGCGGCATCAATAATGTTGATACCGGAAGTCTGTCATAGTGCATAGAACCGGATAATTTATATTTATCAGAAAATATAAATGCATTACCACTTTTATCCAGAAGATATTTTTTGCCATTCTTTACTGCGCAAGCATGACCATGAGAAAAATTTTCAGCCTTTTCGTATTCTGGGGGATAAATCACTTTTCCGGCAGAGTTGATATATCCATATCCTTTTCCATCATAATAAATTGTCGCCATACCATTATGAAACTCATCCAGACCTTCAAAAACTTCTGTGGTCAAATATGTTCCTCCCGGTGTTGCAACAGCACAATATTTTCCCCATTTACCATCCGGGGTGTGGAAGTTGATAATAAATAATCCGGTATCATTATCTTCCCAAACGCTGACATTATCCAGCTGCCATAATTTGACCAGTCGAAAATTATTTTCCGCAAAGACAATATTTCCGCATTTTTCTATTTTATCAAAATCATGCAAATCCATTGTAATATCCTATGCGATGTGATTATCCAATAGTCCCGACCAGTTGCGCATGATCAGCTGTGTCGTATCCCGGATTATTGCACGGGGCGAGAGGGAGCTGGATCAATGCGGAACCGATCGGTAAAATGGGCATCGGGGGTGGGAGTCGAACCCACTACACGCCGCATTGGGGGACGGAATTATCCTGCATTGTCCCGCTGACCCAAATGCGGAATCAATGCCAATCCCCTGCTAGCTGCTCTACCGGTGAGCTACACCCGATGATTTTTATTCAATTGTTGCGGCGGGGAGGATTCGAACCTCCGACCTTCCGTTATTTCCGGAAAATAACGGACGCTCTCAACCTGTGAGCTACCGCCGCATAAAGAATCCTGCCCCCTCCGGCGAAACGTCCGGAACGACGGCTGGTTTCATCCAGCCTGCCGGAATGGTTGCAGGATTTTTCTTTACAACGCTTAATATAACACCTGCAAGTGGACAATTTGCGTCCACTCTGAAGATCAGTAATAAAAAATTTTGATTTTTTTATCCTTTTACCATGTTTCCCATATTGATTGATATTTGCTTCCTGCGTTAAAACTGCCTTTCGCTCAACCGTCACGCAAATAAATTGCGTGACATCGCTTTCGGCAGGCGGAAGTTTTACAACGCTCAGCAGTGCTTCGCTGATATTTCGCCGCTTATGGCGGCGACCGGCGTTCCGCCGCCGGCTCACGTCCGGGTAAGCACCCGGTGGCAGATTTTTTTATTTTTTATCAACATATATCGTGAACAGATCCTATCCTTTTACCACTGCCAGCGGAGTCAGACGGACTTGAACTTCCACCAAATCGCTTTCGGCGGCGATGACATCTTCGATATTCTTGTAGGCTTGCGGTGCTTCGGAAAGATCAAGCATATTTTTGCTTTTGCCGAAACGCTTCACCGGCTGCCAGCGGTCACAGACAATACCCAGCATCGCTTCATCGCACTCGGAAGCAGTCAACGTATTGCATGCCGCAGTACGGCTCATCCGCCGTCCGGCTCCGTGAGAACAGCTCATAAAGCTTGACGGATTACCAAGACCACGCACGATGTAACTTGCCGTTCCCATGGAACCCGGAATAATGCCGGTCTCATCAAGTTTGGCACTGGTCGCCCCCTTGCGGTGGATACACAGCTTTTCACCGTAGTGTTCCTCAAAAGCCGCATAGTTGTGATGAATATTCACTTCCCGGATAAAGTTGACTTCCGGAATAAATTCTGCAAGCACTTCTTTGCAGATTTTCATCATCCGCTGACGATTTTCGAAAGCGTATTTCAAGGCAAAATTCATATCCCGGAAATAGTTGTGTCCAGCCACTTCACCGATCGGCAGAAAAGCCAGATCACTGCACGGCAGCGGAGTGTAAAATTTCTCACAGAGTTTTTCCGCCTTTGCCTGATAAAGTTCTTCAATGCGTTTTCCCAGATTGCGGCTGCCGGAATGGATCATCAGCCACACAAAACCGGAATCGCTTTTCTGAATTTCAATAAAGTGATTACCACCGCCCAGAGTTCCGAGATTATGGCGGTCAAGCGAGATGATGAATTGTTCATCCACGCCTTTGGTATCAAGGTATTCGGTAAAGCCATCCCACGTTTGCGCTGTTTTATGGCAGTTGCCTTCGCCCACCGGGATAAGTTCTCTGATCCGGCTATGGATCGCACGGCGAAAACACATATCAGCCAGCCGTTCTGCCGGAATATCAGTTTCCACGGCAATCATACCGCAGCCGATATCCACGCCGACTGCCGCCGGGATAACGGCATCTTCGGCGGCGATGACTCCACCTATCGGCATCCCGATACCGCAATGGCAATCCGGCATCAAAGCGACAAAATGACGTAACGCCGGATGGCGGGCAAGGTTTTCCGCCTGTGCCATGGCCACAGGTTCAATATCACGACACCAACTTTTAATAGGCAGAATTCCTTCTGCTCTCTTCACAAATTCCATTTTATTTGATCCTTTTATTCAATGGTCCTCCGGGGTGGATTTGAACCACCGACACGGACTTTATAAGAATCCCGCTCTTACCCCTGAGCTACCGGAGGACTGGAGTCATATCGTTTCTTTTTCAATAAGCTCTATTATGTAAAAGTCAAGGGCTGATTCCCTTGTTTTTGTTAATTTTCTTAAATTTTCTGTTCACAAGCAACAAAAATCCTGTCTGCATAGTTTTCTATGCAGTATTATTTTCACAGTTT
>SUWK01000056.1 GCA_015061525.1 Lentisphaerota bacterium | reverse complement strand
CATTTAGTTCGACTGGCAGGTCTGAATATAGTGTAGTAGCAAAGGTGATCTTTTACAAACTATTTCTAAAGATTTTTTCGGTACTCACCGGCAAAGCCGGTGGTTTTATTGACCTGAAGGTGTATAAGAAGAGCGGCCTTACTTACGCCAGCCGCTGCACAAAATGAAGCAAAACTATGCCGCAATGAGTGAAAGCCGTAAACGGTCATTTTCTTGTCGCGCCCGGGAACTTTCACGGACGGTTCAAGTCCGATCCAGCGAATCACCCGTAATACATCTATATTTACAAGGTTGTTGCCGACATTCTTTCCATCCCGGTTAAGTTTGCTGTAACGGGCCGCAGATTTCGGACAAACATATTGATCGCTTTGCCATGTTTTGGCTTCTTGCAAAACGGCAAACAACTCATCTGCCATAGGAATTGAAACCTCTTTTTCAGTTTTGAATTGCTTTACCCAAATGCGTTTGCGTTCCATGTCCACATTCTGCCATTGCAGTAGCACGCAGTCCTTTAACCGTTGTCCGGTAAACATCCCCAAATAGTAGATCACCCGAATTTCAGGCTTATTCATCACCTTGTAGTGAGGATCGACAAGCACATCGCGTAACTGCTGTTCCTGCTCTCTGGTGAATGCCAGACGTCTGACAACAGTATTCTGTTCTTCCCGTTCTTTGCGGAAAAGCAATTTGTTCTGAAATGGATTTTCGCCGTCATAATAATCTTTGAGACAATCAAATATTTTACGGAGCCGTTTCAGTTTGCGATTGTGGGTGGCAACGGCAAGATTCCGTTCGCGTAAATGAGCTGCATATTTCTCACAAAAGGCGATATCAATATCTGAAGCCTCCACCTTTTCACCGGCGGCAAAGGCTGCGAGTTCCTCATAAGTTGATTTGTACGCCAACTGTTCAGCAACGGTATGCGGGGTAGCCCGATCTGGATGAGAAGAGTATTTCTCCCATCCTTCGGAAAAAGTCAACTTCATTGCCCGTTTGGAAAAACCTTTGATCGCATTGATCTGGGCAAATGCCACTTCCTGATTGGGAGCTTCGTAAACCGCATCCAGATCAGCAGCCTTCTGAATAGCTTCCGCTTCATCTGTTGTTTTCAGAGCAAATTCCTTGCGGACACCATTAGTGATCGTCAGACGGTAGTAGTAGTTGCCGCCTTTAGCTTTTGTGCGAAGTTTGCCGCGAAGTTCTTTCATCCGTTTGGAAATCCGTTTTTGTGTCTGTTCTTTTTTCATCTCATAACCTGTTTTGGCAGATTATGGCACAATATAGCATTGAAATATCCCAAAAGCAACGAAAACGGGGAAAAAATGGGGAAGATTCAGAAATTTGAGCAAAAAAATGGCATCTCCAACGGGAGTCGACAAGGAGCGAAGCGACGAAGAGCGCGAGCAAAGCGAGCGCAACCCCATCGCGAAGTGAGCAATCCCATTTTTTGCAAACGCAAAAAATGTGACCAAAGCAAAAAGAAAAAGCGGCTGCGGGGAAAACTTTGTTTTCCAAAGCAGCCGCTTGCTTTTTGCGGGGGGATTGCGTAACGAAGACTTTCGTTTAAAATAAAATGGCATCTCCAACGGGAGTCGAACCCGTGTTGCCGGGATGAAAACCCGGTGTCCTAGGCCTCTAGACGATGGAGACGCGTTTTTTGTCAATGTACTAAATATACCACCAAATACTTATATTTTCAAGCAAAGAACCGCAAAAAAACGTACTTTTTTTCCAATTTTTTCTTTTTTTACTTTTTGCAGCGGCTGACGACGATACAGGCATTGGAACCGCCGAAAGCGAAACTGTTGGAAATTGCGTGATCAAAGGAACATTCCCGGAGTTCACGGACAATATCCATATCCGCAAATTCCGGATCGATATCTTCGCAATTGATCGAGGGAGAGATGAAATTTTTCTCCAGCATCATCGTGGTAAAAATAACTTCTGCCGCTCCGGTGGCACCAACCATATGCCCGGTCTGTGATTTGGTACTGTTGATCGCCGGAGATTTGCCGCCGTCAACAAGCCGGCGTATCGCCTCGATCTCAACCCGGTCACCTACCGGAGTTGCTGTACCGTGGGTGTTGACATAAGCTATATCACTGACCTGCAGTTTGGCATCGGCGATCGCTTTCGCCATGACTCCGCAGCTGGCATCAGCATCAGGAACGACCATATCCGAAGCACTGCTGTTACCGGCGATACCGGAAATTTCACATATCGGTTCAGCTCCGCGCGCTTTGATACTGCGTTCGGATTCAAGAAGCATATAAGCTGCGCCGCCGGCAAGAATAAATCCATCGCGGCTGGCAGAGAACGGACGGCTGGCGCACTCCGGAGAGTCATTGAATTTGGTCGCCAATGCACGGCAGGCACAAAAACCAAGCGCGGCAGTCCAATCGATCTGCTCGGCACCGCCGACCAGAACCATATCATATTCACCGGAACGGATCAGCCTCACCGCCTGGATCACCGCCAGCGCACTGCTGGAGCAAGCTGCAGAAACGTCAAAACTTTCACCTTTGATCCCGAAGATCAAAGAGAGGATGCTTATGGAACTTGAGGGCATGATCCGGGGAATGGCAAAGGGAGAGATCGCCCGCAGATTGTATTGACGGTCAATGTACAGCTGCGCCAGAGAATGGATCTCAAGAGCGTTACTGCTCGCCTGACCGCCAACCAGGGCCATCGTATGATCTTTCACCTGTTCAGCAGGGATACCTGCTTCAGCAAAAGCCTCTGCCGCAGCGACGACCGACATAACTCCCGCGGGGGGGCAAAAGCGTTTGGTTTTGCGGTCAAGCAGATCGCACGCCGGATCCTGATCCGGCATACCTCCGATCACGCAGGTAAGTTTTTTCTCAACAAATTCGTCCAGCACTCTGATCCCGCTTTTCCCGGCACGCAACGCCGCCTCATTGGCAGCCAAACCGGTTCCGAGCGGAGTTACCAATCCGCGTCCGGTGACAAAGACTTTTTCCATTGGTGAAATCCCGTCGTTTTTCTATCTATCCCATAATAAAAATAACCTGTCAGGGTTTAATATAGCCCAAACTGTGTTTTTTTCCAGTCAAAAACTGTTTTTTTTGTGGAATATTGGATAAAAGAATGCTATATTCTCCACATGAGCAAGTAAAACCAATAAAAAACAGGAATTTTTCCAGCAGTATGTCGGAATTTTTATTGAACGTAAAAGATCTTTCTGTGACCTTTGGCAAAGCTGAAGTCGTTTCCAAAGTTTCTTTCGCACTGCGCCGGGGTGAAGTACTGGCTCTGGTCGGGGAATCCGGATGCGGCAAAAGTACTGCCAGTCTGGCAGTTACCGGGCTGCTTGCTCCGCAGGCAAAGCGCACCGCAGAAACGATCATTTTCAATTCCCGCAAAGGCAGTGCCGACCTCGGCAGACTTCCGGCAAAGGAAGTGCGAAAATATCGCGGCTGCGGAATAGCGTGCATTTTTCAGGAGCCGTCGGTTTCGCTCAACCCGGTAATGACCGTCCGCAGTCAGATCGCAGAAGTAATCCGGCTGCACCGCAAAGAGGTCAGAGAGGTCGATGAAGAGATCATAAAACTGCTGGAACAAGTCGGTATCCCCGATGCCCCCAACCGTTTGAAAGCCTACCCGCATGAGTTGTCCGGCGGGATGCAGCAGCGCGTGATGATCGCAATGGCACTTGCCGGAAATCCGGAATTGCTCATTGCCGATGAACCGACTACCGCATTGGATGTTACCGTTCAAGCGCAAATATTGGAACTGCTCGCCCGGTTGCGCAAACAGCGTGATATGGCGATCCTGCTCATTTCCCACAATCTCGGGGTGGTCAGTGCCCTGGCGGATCGCATCGCCGTAATGTATGCCGGACAGATCGTGGAAACCGGCAGCTGCCGTCAAATCATTGATTCCCCGGCACATCCGTATACCCGGGCATTGCTGGCGGCGGTTCCGCAGCTCGGCAGGAAGTGCGGACGTTTGCAGACGATCCCCGGCTTTGTCCCCTCCCCTGAAGAGTACGTTTCCGGCTGCCGTTTCTGCGACCGGTGTAATCTGGCAATGCCGGAGTGCCGATCAGTCAGACCCGGCCTTACCGAACTTTCCCCCGGGCACTTCGCGGCATGTCCCTGCGCCGCAGAAAAAGGAGTTGAGCGATGAGCCGGATAAAAGTTATGAATCAATTGCTCGCCAGCAGGATAGCCGCCGGTGAAGTAATTGAACGTCCGGCTTCTGTTGTCAAGGAGCTGGTGGAGAACTCCATTGATGCCGGAGCATCCGAAATAACCGTGGAAGTTGAGCGCGCCGGCAGCCGTCTTATTGCCGTAACCGACAATGGCTGCGGCATGGATGATGAAGATGCCCTGCTCGCTCTGCAGCAGCATGGAACCAGCAAACTGCTCAACGAGACCGATCTCGATCACATAATGACCCTCGGGTTCAGGGGAGAAGCTCTGCCGTCGATCGTCTCGGTGAGCCAATTCACATTGACCACGCGCCAGCCGGAAAATCCCGGCGGCATCAGAGTTGAATGCGATGAACACGGCAGCATCTCCACCCGTCCCCACGGCGGCGCACCCGGAACAAGAATTGAAGTGCGGAATCTTTTCTGCAATTTACCGGCACGGAAAAAGTTTTTGAAATCTGCCGCTACAGAGGAACATCATATCGAAGAAATTTTCGCCATGATGGCGATCGCTCATCCGGAAATATCGTTCCGGCTGCTGCTGGACGGCAGAACTGCGCTGTTTACCCCGAAAACAGAAAGAACAGATTTCCGCTTGAGGGAAATTTTCGGAAAAACATTTGTGGACAACATGCTGTTTTTTGAACATACCGAAGGTGATCTGCATATTTCCGGCTGTGTCGCCGCCCCCGGATTCACCCGGCCGTCCCGCAGGGATCAGAGGGTATTCATCAACTCCCGTCCGGTAGAGGCACAAGCGGTTTACCGTGGCATAAAAGAGGGGTATTCGACGTTGGCAGAACCCGGCAGGTACAATCCGGTGGTGATGTTTCTGGAAATGCCTCCCGGAGATCTGGATGTCAACGTCCACCCGGCGAAACGGGAAGTCCGTTTCAAAGCTGAGTACGTGATAAGCCGCGCGGTTTCAGCGGCGGTTTCCGCCGCGCTGCGCCAAACCCGCACCCGGGAAAATCCGCCGCAGAATGATGCGATGCTGACCCTTTCCGGCAAACTGCCGCTTTCCATGGTTCTGGATTCGGCGGCAATCTCGTATTCTCCGGAAAGTTCAGTTCAACCGGAACTGCCGGTTGAGCCGGTTCAAAGTATTGCCGATGTCGTTCTGCCGCTGCCGGAAAAACCGGAAAAAACGCTTTTTTCCCATCCCGGATTGCCGCCATCTCCGGAAGTTCCGGAAAAAATTCCGGAAAAAAGTATCTTTTTACCAACAGAGATCCCGGCAGTCACCGGTTCAGGAAAACCGCCTGCGATTCAGAAAGAAACAGTCGCCACTCCGGAAAAAAGTGTCGTATCCTGTCTGGTCAAAGCCGTCGTTCCGGCAGCTTTCAGCGGCATCTGGCCGCACCGGATCATCGGGGTCATCGACCATACATACATTCTGGCAGAAAGCACCTGCGGATTGGTTCTCATCGATCAGCACGCCGCCCATGAACGGATCATGTTTGAAAAAATTCTCGACCAGTATTCCAATGGTTCAGCAGAACGCCAGCAACTGCTTATTCCTGAAACGCTTGACCTTTCCAGAAGCATGATAAAACTGCTTGACGGCAACCGGGAACTTTTTGAAAAACTCGGATTTGAAGTGGAAAGTGCCGGTGGAACCACTGTTCTGGTGAACAGTATCCCGCTTACCCCATGTTCACATCAATCTGTTGAAAAATGGCTTCACGATATGCTCAATGAATTACTGGATTCCGGAATACCGGCAAGTGCCATACCACCGGAAACCATTGCCCGTGCCGCCTGCAAAGCCGCCGTCAAAGCTCATGATGAGCTGCCGTTATCAGCAATGGAATCACTGTTGGAACAGCTTAAAAACTGCCGTCAGGGAACTCTCTGTCCACATGGCAGACCGACAATGATCGAAGTTTCTCTGCGGGAATTGGAACGGAGATTCGGCAGGAAGTAACCGTCTGCCGGAAAATTCAACTTTTTTTCGGGAATAACCATTTTGAGTGTTTGCAATGCTTGTAAATCTGCTGTATATTATTCTGTATTTTATTGTAATACAAACTTCAGTTGTACAAGGAGGTACACACTATGTCAATGGAAACAAGCCAATGCATTTTTCTGGATTTTGACGGAGCATTCACCAGTTACCATGGAGAATTGCTGGAGCAGGATGCAGTCACAGTAGCTGACTCCGGCCTTGATACCAAACGGATCAATGCGATCGTTGCTGCACTCAATGATATGTACGCTGCAAGCGGTGTGCAATTCGTCACCTCAGCTCCGGCAGCCGGTGAGTTTTCCACGATCTACGTCGGCAAAACCAACGCTTTTGATGCTTACGGCAGCTTTGCCGGAATTTCTGAAACGCTGGATTCCGGAAATCTGAACCGTTCCGACAATGCGTTTGTCCTGCTTGATTCCGCAAGCACCGATGACGAGATCATCTCCACCATCAGTCACGAAGCCGGTCACCTGCTGGGAGAAAACAATCACGGCGGCGAAGGATTGAACGCTTATGGGGCAGTGGTTTTCACCGGAACCCCGGATCTGTCGGTATCTGATTACAACGTAAGTGCCAGCAGCATCACTACCGCAGAATCAGTCAAACTTACTTTCAAAGTTTCCAATACCGGCAATGGTGATGCTGCCGCCTCCACGATCAAAATTTATGACGGCGAAACACTTATCCGCGAAGTTGCGCTTGATTCCGTCGCCGCCGGGACCAGCCGCAACTGTACCGTAACCATCCCCGCCGGGAAACTCCCCGTCGGCAGCCGCAAAGTTTACGTGGTCGTGGATGCAAATAATACTGTCGATGAAAGCAATGAAAACAACAACCGTGCTTATCGTACCATCAACGTGACTCAAGGTGCCCAACCGGATCTGCGCATGGCGGAATACAGCCTTTCCAGCAACAGCATCACTACGCAGGAATCGGTCAAACTGACCTTCAAAGTTTACAATGACGGCGAAGCCAAAGCTCCGGCATCAACCATCAAAGTTTACGACGGAGACAAACTGCTGCGCGAAGTCGCACTCGGCGAGATCGATGCCAAAGGTTACCGCAACTGCACCATCACTCTGGTCGCCGGAAAGCTTTCCGTCGGAACCCACAAAGTCAACGTGGTTCTGGATTCCGAAAACATCATCGCCGAATCCAGCGAGACCAACAACAACTCTTACCGTACGATTTTTGTTAAAGAAGCCGCCGCCAAACCGGATCTGCGTATGGAGGAGATCAGCTTATCCAGCAACAGCATCACCACACAGGAATCGGTCAAACTGACCTTCAAAGTTTACAATGACGGCGAAGCCAAAGCTCCGGCATCAACCATCAAAGTTTACGACGGAGACAAACTGCTGCGCGAGGTCGCACTCGGCGAGATCGACGCCAAAGGTTACCGCAACTGCACCATCACTCTGGTCGCCGGAAAACTTTCCGTCGGAACCCACAGAGTCAACGTGGTTCTGGATTCCGAAAACATCATCGCCGAATCCAGCGAGACCAACAACAACTCTTACCGTACGATTTTTGTTAAAGAAGCCACCGCCAAACCGGATCTGCGCATGGCGGAATACAGCCTTTCCAGCAACAGCATCACCACACAGGAATCGGTCAAACTGACCTTCAAAGTTTACAATGACGGCGAAGCCAAAGCTCCGGCATCAACCATCAAAGTTTACGACGGTGACAAACTGCTGCGCGAGGTCGCACTCGGCGAGATCGACGCCAAAGGTTACCGCAACTGCACCATCACTCTGGTTGCCGGAAAACTTTCCGTCGGAACCCACAAAGTCAACGTGGTTCTGGATTCCGAAAACATCATCGCCGAATCCAGCGAGACCAACAACAACTCCTACCGTACCATCTTTGTCAAGGAGCCGGTCAGATCTCTGGCAACAGCTCCCAAAGAAAACAATGACTGGAACGTTTCTGCCGTTGACACGCTCTGCGGCGGTTCATATTCCGACCTCGGCGGATGGAGTCTGGAAAACACCGCCTGTCTCACCCGCAGCGCAGCTGACAACCTCACCGTCAATGATGAGGAAAACCGTCTGCTCAGCGCAGGAAAACTTGCCTGATAAAAATATATTGAAAAGGGACTGCGGCAAAAATTTTGCAGCAGTCCCCTTTTTTTACAATTACGCTTCGCCCAAATGGAGCTGTCGTTAAATACAGATGGTATGCAGCTCTCAGCAATCGGTGATGACACACTGGATTTTACCGCTGCCAAGCTCCTGCAAATAGTGGAGCAATTCTGGTGTCCGGCTCTGACGGAGCGTACCGCAGATGGCAACTTCGGCGGAAAAATCCTCTTTTTCGATCCGGAATTCCAGACCTTCAAGAAAGATCCGGCACTCTGCGTAACGCGGATACGGCACGGAAAATTCAGCACGGCTCTGCGGAAAAAACTCTTCAAATCCGGTAACTTCCACCGCCGCTTTGGCAGCTCCGCCATAAGCGTGAACCAACCCGCCGGTTCCCAATTTAGTTCCGCCGAACCACCGGGCGACAGTAATCATGGCATTGGTGACCCCGCTGCCGAGCAGAACTGCCAGTACCGGTCGTCCGGCAGTACCGGAAGGTTCTCCGTCATCGGAACACCCGGAAATATTCTGGTTTGCTCCGACGGTGAATGCATAGACGATATGTCCGCCGTTATCGTAAGTATCTTTGCGGAATTTCCACGCCTCTTTTGCCTCTTCCGGAGAGTGTACCGGAAACATTTCTGCCAGAAAGCGGGAGTTTTTGACTTTGGTCTCTGCAGAACCGGAACTTTTTATTATCAGCATTTTCCGGCGTTTTTCCTCTTGAATATGATCACTCCGAAAACCACAGCCCCCGCTGCCAGCAGAAAACATCCGGCTCCGATGAGAAACGCATGGCTGCTGCCATCTTCACGGTCAGCTGCGACAAAACGCGTAAGATCATGCTGAACCGCAATCAAATCAGCATTATGTTCTTCATAAAATGCCTGCACATCCGACAACTCCCGGTCGTCGGCATCGGTAATGGTCTGAGAGGCAAAACTCGCCGCATCCAGCGGAATGAGAGATTTATACTTCTCTCCGGCAAAAAACACCTGATCCCAGTTGGCAATGATGGAATACCGCCGTCCGGGAGAATTTTCTGCGAGCAGATCCATACCGCAGGAGTAATCCACCGGCGGATTTTCCACCCCGAAAAGTCCGGCAAGCATCGGCACAATATCCAAATGACTGCTCATCTTGGTGTAAACCTGAGGTTTCACACCGGGGTAATAGATCACCAGCGGAGTTCGGGTCTGTTCCTCATTGAATACGGAACTGTGCCCGAGGCGGCCTTTTTCGTAATACTCTTCGCCGTGATCACCGGCAACCACCACGATGGTATTTTTCAGGAGATCTTTTTCTTCAAGCAGTTTGAATACTTTTCCCAGCTGCACATCCAGATGCCATGCACAGTTGGCTGCCCGTTTGAAGATCGCTTCACCGTCAGCTGCCGTGGTATTCACCGCGTTGAAAGGTTCAAGGTAATCTTTGAATCTGGTCATCTCTTTGGGAAAACTGTAGGGGTGATGGGTGGATTCAAAAAACATGAAGCTGAAAAACGGCTTGCCGGAATCTGCACCGTCTTCAATAGATTTCAAAAGCAGTTTCACATTGCGCTGATCGCGCTCAAAACTGAAGCCTTCGGAATCACTGTGCAAATCTTCACTTTCAACTTCAAAAAACACCGTCTGATCGAATTCCGGATAAGTGAATTTACTGGAGGTGATGCACTTGAATGAATAACCGTCCTCTTTGAGCCAATCGATGAACAGCGGCCCTTTACGCGCCGCCAGAAAAGCGTGCCAATAACTGCCGGGCAGAGCGTAAAACATGGAAAACACCCCTTGCCGGGTAACGTTTCCGCCGGAGTAATGTTTGGCGAAACGGATGCCTTTGGCTGCAAATCCGAAGGTCTGCGGCATGATTTCAGGAGTGAAAAGTCTGGCAGCAAGCGATTCACATGTGAGCCAGACGACATTGTACTTCTTACGGTCCGGCTTGCGGGAAATCGCATTTTCCGGATAGTTGTCCAAATGGACTTGAGTATCAAGTTTTATTTGAACGGCATCGCGTTCCGGCTGCGAGAAGCCCAGCTTGCGGAAAAGCGATTTGCTGGTTCCCTTGATATAAAGC
The DNA here is from genome assembly GCA_015061525.1 of Lentisphaerota bacterium. Classification (GTDB taxonomy): domain Bacteria; phylum Verrucomicrobiota; class Lentisphaeria; order Victivallales; family Victivallaceae; genus UBA1784. Next base: position 8,782 of record SUWK01000056.1, on the reverse strand, counting down.
GGTATGGAATCCGATGCCAGAAGCGGAGCCGGATTCATGGAAAAGTGAGCGTATGCGTAAGTGAAAAACTGGACAGCGAAAATCAAACCGGCAACCGCCGCGATCACCGGGAACGGTTTCCAGGAGCGGATCTTCAGAAAACTCCACGCTTTGAAACGCATGAAACACCCGATCAGTACTGCCAGAAACAGTGCCAGAACTCCGATACCGCAAGCGAGCATTACCACTTCCCCGGTCCGCATTCCCATACCTTCAAAACCACCGGGAGTGGTAAAAATATTTATTACATGGGGGTTGATATGATAACCGTAGCGGAAATATAATCCGGCATCCAGCAGCAGCAGCAAATGCATCGGAAAAATGCTGACAAAGAGAACGCTCCCGGTAATCAGCTTCCAGCGATGTTCATTTTTGCGGGTGAGCCAGATGGCAAGTGAACCGGTCGCCGCCGGAATCAACGTCAGCAGAAACGGATAAAACAACACCGCAGTTGCCACGATGCCCACAGTGGCAGCCTGCCAGGATTCGATCCGGATGGTGAACAGCAGATAAATCAATACATTCACAGCGAAAATCACCGACAGACAGCTGACCAGTGAATCAAAACGTTCTTTCATAAAAATCCTCTCAAGTTGTTAACAATTCGTAATAATATACAGCATTGCGAGCTTGATTTTCAAGTCGTTTTTTTATTGAAAACCTTTTTTTTTTCTCAAATACCTTGACTATTGACAATATTGCATATATCTTATAAAAATGACTTGTGTATTTCCAACATAAAAAAACTATGGAGAAAACTATGACTGACAACAAAAAACGTCTGCTGTTCACATTGATTCTGGTGATACTGTTGGGAATCGTTCTCGTGTTCACCTGTGTTTACTGCTTCAGTCATAACCAGAGCTTCAAAGCCCTCTTTTCCGGAACAGAATCAGCTGCCGGGGCCGGAACCGTCGGTCCGGAAGCTGAAGATATTCTCCAGCAGCGCGTGGAATTCACCGGCAAAGTTTCCATGTGGATATTTATCTTCATAACACTGCTGCAGATGGTGGCGATGTGGGTCGGTTACGCGGTGATCTCCTCCATCAAATACAGCACAGATCCGGTCAAACTCAAACTCCGGAATCTGGAAAATGCCGAGGTTTTTTTCGACGTGCCGCTTTACTTCGGACTTTTCGGTACGGTTTCCGCATTTCTGGTGATGACATTCTCCCCGCAGAGCAGCCGTCTGATCGCCTACAGTTCAACGTTGATCGGTATTATTTTCAGTTTGGTTCTCCGCTTGACTTTGCAGTATCCGCTGCGGAAAGAGCTGGTGCGTCTTGATGCCATGAAGGAAATCAGCGGGGAAGAAAAATGAACAAAGCGATCCTGATAGTCATCTGCGACTTTCTGGTGTCTGCCATGCTGACCATGATGACCGGCATGGTTCCCGGACACTCCGGGGGAACCGGTGTCGGGTTGGACGAAAGCACCACCAAAGTCCTGCTCAATGAACTCAATCACCGGCAGCAGGAGCTGGAAGTCCTCCGGCAGCAGCTGCGTGAAGCATGGGAAAGAAGCGGTATCACCCCGGAGCAGGAAGCAGAACTGCGCCGCATTTCCAATGAACTTGCCAAAAACCTGAACCGGCAGCAGCAGCTGCGCGCCCGGATCTCCGGCGGCAAACCGGATGATTCCCCGGATGGTGAATTACGCGCCCAACTGGAGTCTTCCCTCTCCCGTCAGCGGGAACTGGAGGAGAAACTGGATACAGTACGGCAGCAGCTCAAGGAGAGTGCCGGTAAGCTCCGCGCCCATGAACGGGACAACGCTGTACTCAACCGTGAACTTGCCCGTACCCGGGACTCACTGGACTCCACCAGTAAAAAACTTGCCGGTACGCAGGATGAACTGTTGCGTGAGACCCGCGCTCACAGTCAGACACGGGATAAGCTCAACATCAGTGAATCAGGCAGACAGAATGCCGAAAAACTTGCCGCTCAAAGCAGTCAGGAACTGGTCATCACCAGAAAAGAACTGCTCTCCGAAACCCGTTCTCACAGCCAGACCCGGGAAAAACTTGCCGCCAGTGAAACCGGACGCAAAGCCGCTGAAGAAAAAGCTGAACGCAGTGATAAAGAACTTGATTCAACCAAAAGCGAACTTGCTCAAACCCGCAAGGAGCGTGATGAATCGCGTTCAGCATTCTCGGCAACTCAAATGGAACTGGTCAAAACTCAGGGCGATCTGCGCCGGGCGGCATCAGACTTGCGCAACATGACCGGCAATTACAACAAAGTCAAATCCGAAAATGAGAAGTTCCACAAAGACCAGGAAAAACTCCGCCTTATTCTGCAGACGAGCAAAACCACTCTCGCCGTCAGAGAACAGGATTACGCGGAAATGAAAGATCGTTTGCAGCGCGAACAGCAGAAATTCCTCGTCGAACGCCTCAAAAGACAGGACGTCCAAACTCAACTTGACATGATGGCGGAAACCATGAAAGACCTCGTTTCCCAATATTCACAAAAGGAACAGGAACTTTCCAAAACCAAAGAGAAACTGGCAAACACCGAGGGTGAACTCAAAGCGAAGCAGAACTCGTTCATCCCGAAAAATGCCGTCGCAACTGCCGTCGTTCAGGATAACAGCAAAGTTTTTGAGAAGTATGCCGCCGCGCTGGTCAAGGTCAACAGTCAGGTCACTGAAAAGAAGTTCATGGGTGAACGTACCGGCAAAACCGAAAGTTTCTACCCGGTGGTGGACTTCGGCAATAACCGCGTCATGATCGCCGGAGCATTCAACCGCTTTGCCGGTGACTGGGATGTGGTGATGGATTTTGATAAAGTAACCGCTGTAAACATGAGTTACTCCTCACCGTTTGACAAAAGTCAACAGCCGCGCAAACTCTCATCTCGGATGCTGGTAAGCAGTACACTTCCCCATCTGGCGGGTTTTGAATATCTTGATTCCGCGACTCCGGTTCAGGCAATAAACAGCGTTGAAGTAATCCGTTACGGCGTGGAAAATCTCTATCTTTTCAAAAGCGGCAGTTCCACAAATACTTCGCTGCGCGGCCGGGTTTCGCTCATCCCGGACAAACAGAATCCGGCGATCTTCATCCGCGATATCGGCAGAATGGGGCAAAAGGTCGAGCAGGGTGACTTCATTCTCAATACCAGAGGCGATTTTGTCGGAATCGTTTCCGGCAAGACCCGGATCAACGGCGTTGACGGTATGCTCGTACCGCTTATCAAAGATGTAAATGCCCTCTGGGATAAAGCAGTGGCGATACCACTTTCCAAAAATCCGCAGGAGCAGTTTTACTCCAGTTACGGTCAGAGCATCCGCAATCTGCGGAAAAGCAAAAAACTCAAAGGCGGTTATGACCGCAAGTAATCAGCAATGAGCGGGCATACGGAATTTTCAGATCCGGGACAGACGATCCCGTCACTGAACGCAGATGGCCGGAAAGTCGACGATTTCCGCCAGCTGCGCGAAGATTTCCGCATATACCCCGGCGAAGACGGTTTGAAGTATCAGAACCTCAAACTGCTCGGCATGGGCGGCATGGGTATCGTCTACAGCGGCGAAGACCCGACGCTGGAACGGCAGGTGGCAATAAAGATCCTGCGCGAACCGTTCCGCAATGATCCGGATCAGATCGCCAAATTCATCAATGAAGCACGTATCACTGCCAAAATCGACCACCCCAATATCGTAGCAGTCCACCAACTCGGGCTGAACGCACACCACGGAGTCTACTTTTCCATGCGGCAGATAAGCGGAGAAACTCTGCAGAATGTCATCAGGCATCTGAAGGATGGTGATCCGGATACGCTGCGCCATTATACTCCGCGCCGTCTGCTGGATATCTTTATCGCCGGATGCAACGGCATCGCCGCCGCCCATGAAAAACAAATACTGCACTGCGACTTGAAACCGGCAAATATCATGATCGGAGCATTCGGCGAAGTGCTGGTGCTGGATTGGGGACTGGCAAGGACATTTGATGCCCCCGCCGCCGATACGGCACGGATATCCGGCACTCCGGCATATATGGCTCCGGAACTTATCAGCGGCAGCGTTGCCAAACCGGATGTACTGACCGACGTATACGCGATGGGAACGATCCTCTACTCCATTCTGACCTGGCAAGCGGCTCCATTTGATATGAGTATGGAAAAAACACGGATGCTGGAAAAGATCGCTATGGGCAAATATATTCCACTCAAGGCCCCTCATAAACAGCATCTGCCCCGGGAACTGGCGGCAATCTGCCGCAAAGCCATGCACCTTGACCGGAATTGCCGTTATCAGTCGATCACAGAACTGCTCAACGACCTTTACAACTACCGTGACAACCGGGCTGTAAAAGCATATTCGCCAAATATCATTTACCGCTTTGTCAAATATTGCCGCCGCCATCCGGCAATACCGGCGGCAATGACCGTGGCACTGATCACATTGGGATTGTTTCTCGGAGCCAATGAGATCGCACTTTACATGCAGGATAATACCTTCATACGGGCATCACAAATCAATATGCAGCTTGCCGAAGATCACTACCGGCGCACCATATTCAACCAGAAACAGACCCCACCGGTAAATGAGTTGGATAACCCGCTGCGTTCAGCATTGACCGAACGCAATATTCTGCTGCATGCGAATCAGGCATTGGCGGAGTATTTTTCCGTACTTGACACCGCCGCACGGCTTTCACCGGCGCGGCGAGATGAGTTCAACCGGATGACCGCCCCGGATATTTTCAAACGGATACTGGTTCTGCAAGTAATTCTTGCTGACCACACCTCCATGCCGCGCAATATTATCGACCGCTGCCGCCGCTGGCAATCATTTGAACAGTCGTGCCGTTATGATAAACGGCTGGCAATGATGGTGCGGCTGATCGATGATTCGATGGGACTGGTCAGATTCAATTCCAAAAGTGACCACTCCTCACGCCCCGGCAGACTGCTGATGCCGGACTGTACGGAAAAGAATATCAACGCTGCAGAAAACATCACCAGGGAACTGCCGGCAGGCGACTACAAGCTCCTGCTGGATGACGGATTGAAAATGCGTTTCCGGATCGTTCCCGGCGGCAGTTATTTTCTTGATCTGCCCGCACCGGCCGCTCCGGATTCCGGCTGTGTCATTGCCGGGGATCACTTTTTCCGCCCGGTTACCGGTTCGGAAAAGATCCGCTGTATCCTGCCGCCGTTTGTCATAAAAAAATACCGCTATCCGGGGAAATTCAATCTGACTCAGGCTCAAGCAATTCTTGAACGGTATAATAACGGCAAAAACTCATGGCGTCTGCCCTATGCTGTCGAACTGCAGAAAGTTTGGAACGATGGGGATTTTTACGGTCTTCCGGTTGAACCGGGACTGGTTCTGCTGCAGAACGGAGATTATTTCGATCCGCGTTCCGGCGAAGTCATCCACCAGGATGCAGCAAAGAGCGGAGCATTATATCTGATAAAAGTAATAGAATGAAGTTCAGGCATTGTCAATAAATTATGATAGATTTCAAAAACATTTCCAAAAGTTATTCCGGGGAATATATTCTCAAAGATGTCAACTGCCGCATCAACACCGGCGAAAGAGTCGGTGTCGTCGGTCCGAATGGCGCGGGAAAAAGTACGCTTTTCGGCATGGTCACCGGGGAAGTTGTCCCGGATTCCGGCAGCGTGATAATCCCCCGCGACAGCCGTCTTGGCATTATGCGGCAGCACATTGCCCAAACCGATCTTGACCGGACACTGCTGGAATTCACCGCCGATGCCATCCCGGAACTGAAAAGTTACTCCATTGAACTGGAAGAGTTGGAAAACCGCATGGCTCAATGTGATGATGATGTTCAGCTGGAGAGCATGCTCAAACGCCACGGATTTCTTCAGAGTTCCATCGAACATCTCGGTGCATACCATTTGGATGTTGAAGCAAAACAGGCGTTGACCAGTCTGGGGTTTCCGGTGACGAAGCTGGATGCGAAACTCAATGAATTTTCCGGCGGCTGGCAGATGCGCGCTGCTCTGGCACGGGTGTTGATATCCCGCCCGGATATCCTGCTGCTGGATGAACCGTCAAACTATCTGGATATTCCGGCAGTGGAGTGGCTGTGCCGGTTCCTTGCCAACTTTCAGGGAACACTGCTGCTGATTTCCCACGACCGGTTTCTTTTGCGGAAACTGGCATCCATAACGCTGGAGGTCAACCGTGGAACCGTCACGCGTTACGCAGGAAATTACGATTTTTACAACCGGGAACGCGAACAGCGGCGCATATCTCTTGAAGCGGCAAAACGCAATGCCGACCATAAAAAAGAGCAATTGGAACGGATGATCGACCGCTTCCGCGCCAAAAGCACCAAAGCCGCTGCTGCCAAGAGCGCACAGAAAAAACTTGACCGTATTGAGGATGTCAAACTGGCAGAATCTCTGGATTACAACGGTGTGATCCGTTTCCCGGAACCGCCGCCTGCCGGAGCGGAAGCGGCGAGGTTTGAAAATGTTTCCTTCGGTTATACGCCTGATAAAGTACTGTTCAAAGATGTTACGCTGGATATCGCCGCCGGAGAAAAACTGGCGGTAATCGGTTACAATGGTATGGGCAAAACCACTTTGCTGAAACTGCTTGCCGGAGTGTTGAAACCGCTTTCCGGCAGAGTGGTGCCGGGTCATCACATCGTCATCGGTTATCAGGCACAGGAGTTCGCGGAACTGGTCAACGACCGGCTTTCAGTATACGATGCCATCCGTGCCGCATTGCCGCCGGATGCCCCGACGGGCAATGTGGCAAATGTCGCCGGAGCATTCGGTTTTTCCGGAGATGCGATGAAAAAACCCTGCGGAGTCCTTTCCGGCGGGGAAAAGATACGTCTGCAAATGGCGCGGATATTCGTCAATCCGCCTAATTTGCTCATCCTTGACGAGCCGACCACCCACCTTGATCTGGCGGCACGGGAATTGCTGCAGGAAGCGTTACGCAATTATGCCGGTACGGTGGCAATGGTCAGTCACGATATTGAGTTTGTCCGCAATGTGGCACAAACCATCTGGGAGGTCAACCCCGGCGGCATAACCAAATATTTCGGCAATTACGACTACTATCTGGAAAAATCTGCTGCATTGAATACCGCCGCTGCCATCCCCGGAGCCATCCAGACGATGCCCGGAGAATCCGGGGTGACCGCCAAAGACCGCCGCCGCGCCCGGGCGCAGGCACGCAGTGCCATTCAGGGAGAGTTGAACAAAGCGAAAAAGGATGTGGAAAAACTTGAGGCACTTCTTGAGGAGCAGTCCCGTCAGAAATCGGTTCTGGTCGCGAAACTTGCCAGCGGGGAAAAAGTGGACTTTGCCAAACTCAACACCGAGCTTGCCGCTCTGGATAAAGAGATCGCCCAAACGGAAGAAAAATGGGAAGAGCGTGCTATGGAACTGGAAGCACTCCGGTTGGAAAATGACCGGATAAACGCTTTGTAAACATACCGGAAGTCTTGCAAATCCCCTTATAATATCAACTCCGGAAAACTCTTTTTGTTCCGAAAGTTCCGGTACAGTTCACCGGGAGTCATGTTGCAGCGTTTCCGGATAAAGAGGTTCAGATGGGTGACATTTTTCATTCCGATCTCACCGGCGACCTCTTTCAAAGACATATTGCCGGCAGACATCAATGAAAATACGCGTTCAAGTTTTTTCCGCTGACGGTACTCCCCGGGATCGATACCGAAGTGCCGGACAAACATTTTACGGATGTGGGAAACCGAATAACCGGTTTTTTTACAACAATCTTTCAAAGATACTTCAAAACGGATATCTCTGTCGATCATCTGCTTGAGTTTTTTTGCCGGGGGATCCGGATATTCCGGATCAGTGGTAAGTTCATCTTTCACAGCCAATTCACCGAGCAATGAGATAGCCAGTTGTTCCGCCATAAAAATATTCCCGGGCAACGGAGAATCTTTCAAGGCGATTATACGCTCAAAAATATTCCGCAGAGCAAGGGTTTCCCCGCAGGTAAGCCGCCGTCCTTTGAGCAGCGGGATCTTCATACCGTCATGCTCCATTACCGGAAAAAGCATATTATCTTCATGATAAATACCTTCAGTTTCACATGCCAGCACATAATTTTCGCGGGAACTGTTGTAGGAAAAGTCTATGATATAACCCGGAAAACAGATACCGAAAGAATTATTCGTTCCTTCCGCGTATTTTTTCCCGGAAGGAGTATATATGTGGCTGTAATCAAGTCCGGAAACCGACAATGTAATAAAAAAACTGTGTGCCTTTTGCCGGGCTTTTTCCACTTGAGTATAGCGTTTGCCGCGAAATAAATGCAGTTTCATAAAAACTCCTTTTTTATAAAAAATGTCTCTAATTGTATAAATTATCACTTTTTTATTATATTGCAAGTTACTTATTGAAAAATTATATTATGGCAAAAGTGACTTTACGTCACAACAAAAAATATTAAATGCTTTTTTACAAAAAAACAGAAAAGAAAGGAATTTATCATGAACTATTGTTCTCACCAGTCAGAAAGAGTAAAGCAGCAGCACTTCACTCTGATCGAGCTGCTCGTAAGCACTGTTATCTCATCATGGCATTTTTTTGCACAAAAAAGTGCAGTTGCAACTCAACAAAGAATTCCGCTTTTCTTGAAAAAGGGAGTGGGGTTTGGGGAGAGGGGAAAAACCTCTTTTCCCGCCCGCTCGGCGGGTTGCGAAAAAACTCGCCCTTCCGTCTTCGTTTCACTACGCCGTGACGAGTCGCTTCGCTGGGGCTCGGATATACCA
>SUWK01000055.1 GCA_015061525.1 Lentisphaerota bacterium | reverse complement strand
GCAAAAAACTCAGTGGAGTAACACCCGCGTGAATGTTTCTTTCACAAGAAAGAAAGTTTTGCAAAAAAACTCAATAGAGTAACACCCTCCACAACTTGTGTGCGCAATATGTTGTCAACCTATATTGGGAACAGAGCATTCTTTTTATATCGCTTCAGCGTAAAAAAGAGGACTGTCGCAAAATTTTTGCAACAGCCCATTTTAATAAACAGTACTTCTAAATTTACTTCAGCTCCAGTACCACAGTGCGGTCGGGGGTGAAATAACCGAGGTTGAGCCGGAGTTCATCAGTGAAGTTACCGGCGGGGAAGGTGAAGTTGCGCTCTTTACCATCCACATACTCCAACATTTCCAGACCGAAAAGGATCCGGGAATCGCGATCAAAGATCTCCAGCGGGAACGAAGCATTGACTTTCCAGCCGCCGTCGATCTCACTTTTGGTCAGTGAAGAACATCCGGTGCAGTCTACTTTTTCATCACTGCGCCGCGCCGTTCCGAATGAGGGGATGGGGAAACGTTCACCATTTTCATCCATCATGTGGAATTTGAGATACTCTTCCGTTGCTTCAGGCAGGTCGTCACAGACCACTTCCACATTCAGAAACTCCGGGGTGACCTCTGCTATCCAGCGCATTCTGCCGTTGGAGTACCACTTGCCGGTGACGCAGTGCATGGTTTCCGGATTGTCAGCGAAATCTTTGAAACTGCTGCCTGCTGCCATTGCCTTGCGGCAATCCGCAAAATCTTTCAGTACCACTTCACGCAGATATCCACTGCGCCAGCGCAGACGGACCGGATCGAATTTGAAAACTTCCGCTTCTGAATGGTATCCGAGCCGGGGATCTTTTTCGCAGATTTCTGCCAGTTCGTCAGAAGCAGCGATCTCTGCTTTGACCAGATTTTCCATTTTATCCAGCAGTTCTGCTGCATCGCCGCTTCCTTTGAATAACGCTGAACGCATGGAGTAAAATGCGAATATCCGGTCGGCAGAGTTGATAATGATACCCATCGCCCGGATAACACTGGTCTGTTCATCGGAGGCAGGATATTTACCGATCAGAGATTTGAGTTTCTCCCAGCCTTCCTGCCAGATACTGTTCATCCGGCGCAGCTGCATGGCGGCCTCATTCAATGTGAAGTGGCGCAATGCTTCGCCCAGTGCATCTCCGGCAGGCTCCACATCCGGCTTCCACGTCCGCGGCAGCTGTTTGCGGACACGGCGCAAATGCAGCGGCCACATGGTTCCGTCGTGCATCGGACCATAGTACTGGAACTGGTTGTCCAGAGGATAGTAGTCATAGGCTTTTTCAAAGGTTTTCCATGCTTCCACGACTTTCGCGGCATCTTTGCCCCAGACCGGATAAGCAAGACGGGTGAGAAACTCCTCTTCACCGGTGGAAAAATCTTCACAGGCAAGCATACCGGTAGCCTGATTCATCAGACCGGGGAAGTTGCCGAAAAACCAGCACTGCATGGCATGGGAGACCCCGAGTTTTTTCATTTCGCGGTATTTGCGGTATAAAATTCCCGGTACCGGGATATAAGGTACGGTAGCGATCTCATGGGAACATGCCACTTGCAATTTTGCTCCCAGCTGGCAGACATTGCGCAAAGAGTCCATCATTCTGCCGAAACGGTCAGCCGGTCCGGTGCATGAGAGCCAGTAATCGCCGCCGGTACGGACTTTGCCCATCTGGTTTTTGGTGAAACCGGATTCAAAGTTGCAGGTGTAGATGATGTCTTTATCAAGCAAAGTGGGCAGACGGTAGATCCAGCTGGCAAGCTGTGGTGCTTCAGCGTAGTAGATCCACACCATCAGTTGAGCATCCGGCTGTGCGGCGCGGATACCTCTGGAGATCGGGTTCATCAGCCGGGCAAAGATTTCCGGCAGCGAGTATTTGCACCGTTTTGCACATGGAATATCATCTTCACTGCTGTTGCGCAGTGTACTCAAACAGGAGCTGAAACGTTCACCTTTGGGCAGGATGATCATACCGCCAAGGCCTTTTACCAGTGAGAAAATGGAGTTCGCCGCTTCGTAGAGATACTCTTGCGCCTCGTCGGAGTTTACGCAGAAACTCTGCCTTTCGCCGATACCGCTGGCGATCGCCTGATCAAAACCGGGCCCCGCCAGATGATCTTTGCCCGCGGGAAGCGGATTGCCGGTGAACCATGAAACCGGTTCGATGACAAAGAGCCAGATCCGGATGCCATACCTGCGGCAGCGGTCACAGACCTGCTGCAGTTTGGCGCGGCGTCTGGCGGCATTGGGGTCTTCCCCGAGCAGTTTGGTGCTGCTCAATTCGCGGAAAATGACTGTCAGCCACAAACCATTTATACCGTTGCGTGCAAGGCGGCTCAAATATTCTTCAGGATAGTAGTCAATATCGTTCATCAACTCGTCAACATTAAATGGCGGCCGCTTGATCGGTCCGAAAAAGCACCGGGAAATACGTGTGTGCATCCAGAAGTGTTTGCTCTCTTTGCCATATGCCATAAATGGTGTATCAAGGGCGGCAAGTTTATCCACCAGTGCGTAGACCGCCCGGCGGATGCCTTCGGTGTTTCCGGCGTGGATGGTGATACCGCCGGCATTGACTGCAAGGGTGAAATCCTCATTTTCCAGAGCAGTGTTTTTCATCAGGCGGATGGGGATCTTATCGCCTTTGAGTTTCAGATCGTCAAGGGCGCGGTTCAGATCGTATACGGCGGTTTCCAGAAGTTTTTCCGGATCGGGAAACTGCAGATCGACGGCAAGACCGGCGCGCAAGTCCAGTGTGTCAACCGGTTGTGCTGCCTGATCGTCGCGGTGACTGTAAGTGCGTACCGGCTCTTTCAGCCAGTCAACGAACCCGGGTTCGCCCTGCGGGAAACCGGGAATGGGCGGATAGGTGGAATTCAACATTGTGTTCTCCGTGATGTCTGTTTTTTTCGGGGATAATTTTTACTTAATGTAATCCGGTCAGACCGTTTTTTCAAGGCGGGAAAAGATAAAAATAATTCCGGCGTTGCCGTTTTTACAGAACGCCGGAAAAATTTTGTGGATCACCGCTTACTGGACTTTGATGATGGTGATGTTTTTCAGCTGCATTTCAGTTGTCTGAGGAAATTCGAGTTGAACACTCATGCGTTCGACGGCATCTTTGTTTTTGAAAACCGGAGTATCAAAGGTGAACTCATAGGTTTTGAAGTCGGCATTGAGTTTTTCCGGGTTGAAGAACTTCGCTCCGGCGAACTGCCATTTACCGGTATAGCAGCGTGCACCGATTTTGAAAGTACCGTCACCTTTGGCGGTCAGAAGCACTTTGAATTTGTTGTCTTTGCTGACGACGAAGTACTTTTTGTTGAAAAAGCTGGTTCCGGCTTTGGGAGCATCGCAGAAAGCGATCGCTTCTCCGGCATCCATGACCGTGGTGGACGGCAGAAAGGCTTTGTAGGTGTTGAATGTCCAGGTGTCGGGCAGTTTGTCACCTTTGAAATCGGTGTTCAGCAGGGTGACTTCAGCGGCGAAACCGCAAAATCCGGTCAGCATGACCGCCAGCAGAGTGATAAGTTGTTTTTTCATAGTACGTTTTCCTTTCTATTTGGTTGAAAAGTTGAATACTCCGAATCTTTCCGGGCTGTAGTTGCCGGTAACTCCCGGATAGAGGTTCATATAGTAGTCCCAGCGTTTGCCGGAGTCGCTGTCAAATACCACTGCCCCCAGACCGAAAGTCTGTCCATCGGCAATATTCAGTTTAAGTGATGACAACGGCAGTTTGATTTCGTAGAGAGTGATTTTTTTATCCTCAAAACGTTTGGCAAAGCAGTTGTTACGGTTCAGAATGTGTTTGTCCGGGCCGCGGTACAGTACCGGAGTTGTCACACCTTTGTCGGTCAAACCCAGAGCGAAGTTGGTATCCAGCGGATATTTGTTTTCGGCGGTGTTGGTATAGGGGTGAATGGCGATCTGCAGCACGTCACCGGAAACCACCGCTCCGCCGGAGTAGGGGTTGCAGTGATAATCATCAGTAACCGCTGCGCCGATGTAAAGATACTTGCCGTCATGGGCGAGATGCAATTTCACATTCAGGTCATCAGCACCGGCCCAGCCGAAAACGTCGATCGGGTAGATGGTGTTTTTGGAGGCAAAATACAGTGACGGGATCGCTTTGTACTTCTCAAGATCGCCGTCAAGCGGCAATGCTTTGGCAACTTTGGGAATAGTGTGAACACTCGGGATCGTGAATTTACCGGTGATCGGCTGCGGGAAGTTATCCGGCATAATGGAGTAGTCCACCACGCTGCCGGGTTTGGCATCACACTCAAAATACGTCGGGGTGAAAAGGTAGGGATTGGCGGTAAAGCGTTTGCGCGTATTGCCTACGGTGATCTCGCCTTTTACAGTTTTCGCTTTGAGCTTGGAGCGCATATTGATACTGATTTTACCGGGAGCGGTAAGACGGGCGAACTCTTTGACCGGCGACATTGGAATAACTTCCGCAGCTTTGAGGATTTTGACCAGTTCATCAAAGTTTTTGTGTTCAAAGATCACCGGTTCATGTTCCACGAAAAAGTCCATTTTGCCATCAGCTTGTTTCAGCGTGATGTTGTTGCCCATCATGTTTTTTGCAGTCAGAGGAGCGATGCGGATGCGGGTCTCGCTCTTGAGTGCGGCGTTCCAGATGGCACCGAAACCGGAGTTGTCCGGACGTTTGAACCAGACGATGACGATCCCCTCTGCCGGCTGTGCATGACCGCTTTCGGTCACATCTGCCAGAAGTCTGGACATATTGCAGAATGTTCCGATAGCGACCATCGGCTCATGCTTGAAATAAAGATCGTAGGTGACTGACACCCCCGGATGGTTATTTCTGCCGTAAGTACTGTAGTACATCATGTGTTTGAAACCGACGGCACGGGCGATCATCATGGACTGTGCCATAACTGACGCATACTGAGTACGGTATGGCAGACGGTCGATATCTTTCATCCAGATGTCGTAGCCGTATTCCGAAATAAAGACATAATCGGATTTTGAACCGGTTTTCTGCAGAACATCAAGAGCCTGTTTGTACTGCCAGATCATATCGGATACCGGGCCGGGATCGGGTTCATTTTCACCGATACGGCGCGGAGAAGCGTAGTTGTCAACGCCGAAAGAGTTGAATGTACCTTTTTTGGCACGATTGTAAACGCCTCTGCTGAAGTAGAAGTTGCTCCGGCAGTCCACATCGCATGGACGCACGGCAGTAATTCTGGCGGTGGGGTCTTTTGCATAGATGATCTCGGCGGCGATGGAAACGAATTTTGCATAAAGTTCCAGGGGTCTGCCGTCAATACGGTGACCGCTGGCATCGGGGAAACGCGCTTTGTAGTAAGGATTGGCTCCCACCTGAACGTCGTATTCTCCGCCGAATTCATAGATGTCGATGTATTGCCCGTACTCATTTACCAGAGTTGAGATGAATTTTTTCCAATCTTCAATGGCATTTTCTTCCGGCAGGAAACGCTTGGGTCCGAGACCGTATTTTTTCATAGCGGCTTTATCCTCCGCAGACATCAGACGCGGCGGCGGGGGAAAGTAAATGTCAACTTTGACCAGTTGTCCGGCAGCTTTGGCAGCTTCCACATGATAGCGTTTTTCTTTCCACGGAATATGTATCTTGCCCGGTTCGGCGGCACAGGTGTTGAAGTTTACGGCGATGGCGTACATGCCGCCGCCCAGCCGCTGCATGATGTCCAAGTCCATCCACATGCTGCACATGGAGGCAAAGGGCAGTTTGCCCAGTTTCAGCGGGGTCGTGACCACGAAATCCCGTTTGGTACTTTTGCCGTTCCACTTTGCCTGAATACGGTACCATCCGGTGTTTTCCGGTTTGAAAGGCAGCTGCCAGCGGACGGTTTTTGCAGTGCCGTCAGTGATATCTTTGCTGAATTTTGCGACTTCTTTGTCAAGATAATTCAGAACTGCAACCTCAACTTTGCCGGTTTTGCCCGCCGGAACGACGGACACGACCGGTTTGAGATCGTCGCCAAGATAGTGGATCTCACCCGGAGCATCGGCAAGGTCAATACCGACAAAATCACCTTGCGGGGGTTCGTACTCTGTAGCGGAATTGCCCTCTTCCAGCTGGAATGCATCAAAGTTGATTTTTGTATTGTGGTCAAAAGAGAGATATACCGGGAAGTATGATTCAGTTTTTTGCGGGGTGAAAGTAAAAGTATATCTTGCCCAGTCGGTAGTGAGCCGGAATTTTTTTGCATTATTGACCGACGGCCACGGCCACTCTTTTACGACTGCCGGATAGCAGTTTATTCCGCCGGTGACGCCATCTTTGTCAGCTTTGGCATAAAAGCTGAAAGTGTAGGTTTTACCCGCCTGAAGCGGTACGGTATACGGCAGACATGCCAGACCGCTGCGGAAAAGTGCGATCGAGCGGTCGCTGTTATATCCGGTCGTACGGTCATAGCACCAGTCAAAAGAGCCGAATGCCGACCATGTTGTGTCACCGCTGGTCAAGTCGGCGTGCCGGGTTTCCGCGCCGGTATCGCCCTGCAGCAGATTTTTCTGCGCGTACAGGGCTGTTGTTCCCAGCAGCAGGAACAAATACAGGATTTTTTTCATAGTTGCAATTATCCTTTCCATGTTGCCGGAGAGATATTGTATCTGATTTACCGGCATAGATTTCAATTCAAGTGACGATAGTGCATTTTTCAGATTTTCAGCAGCCGTTTGGCATTGCCGGAAAAGATCGCAATTCTTTCGGCATCGGTCAACTTTTCCGCGAATACCCCGGCGACTATCATCCCCGGACTGCGCAGCGGAAAATCGGTGCCGAAAAGGATCTTTTCAACTCCGGCGATATTGATGCCGTAACGGAGCAAACCCCAGTCAAGCGGACCCCGCCCGGAAATATCCAGAGCAGTATTCGGGTATTGCCGGACAAGTTCCAGACGCTGCGTGTAGTCGGTCTCATCGCCGGAAGTGTGGGCGATGACCAGTTTCATTTGCGGAAAACGTTTGAGCAAAGCTGCGGTATCTTCAATGGAGTACATGTGCAGACTGACCGTCAGATCCAATTCGCAGATCAACGCCCATATGTCATCCATCTCTTTTACTGCATATTCGCCGTAACCGGTGGAGTAACTGACCAGTTCGCCGATCAGATTGACCTGCTTTTCCTTTACCATATACTCCACTTCGGCACAGGATTCTTCCGGAAAAGCCGGATGCACAGCGATGCCGGGAATGAAGAAATCCGGATATTTATCCCTTAACGCCAGCACGCTGCGGTTCCGATCGCGGATATGGTCAAAGGTCAGCGGTTCCGGCAGAGTTCTGGTGATCACCGAACCGCAGGCACGGGAAATGCCGGCAGCCCGGAGGATCGTGACCATTTCATCAGCGGTACAGGAAAAGCCGAATTTGCTCAAATCGCTCTGCTGCAGAACAGTTGGCGGATGGATATGAAAATCAATGATTTCCAGATTTTCCGGATTGAAATTCATTTTTTACTGCTCCTGCAGATATTTTTTCACTGCGGCGGCAACGGTCGGCCACTTTTTGATTTCGCGGTCACCGAGCAGCACCACACCTTCAAGGATACCGTCTTTGATATATTTGCGGGCACGGTCGAGCTGGAAATTGAGCAGTTCCGGTATCGTACCGCAGTCGGACAAACCGTAGTCATGGACAAAGACACCCTGCAAAATCTTTTTACCGGGGAACGCCTGCTGACAGCGTTTGATGTTTTCATCATAATCAACGATCTCATTCATGCTCCAGAACCAGAGGGTGACGACATCGATGTAGGGCTGGATGACGGTGAAATCTTTTTTGGTCAGCTCGTGGACGTAGACCGTACCGTACAATTTCAGATCCGGATTATGCTTTTTCAGAGCCTCGTAACGGGGGGAGAACTCGGCGGGCAGAATGTTGCCTTTGAGGTTGTTGGTCACATCGTCGCACATGGCACCGGTGATATTGGGGAAATCCAGAGAAAGTTTGCTGAGCAATTCGGCATTTTCTTCCTCGGTAAGTTCGTCCTGAACCTCTTTGGTACGGCAGTTTTTATTGATCTGGCAGAGCAGTTTATTGAAAGAACTGTGTTTCCCGATCATTTCGGCATTGGTCGAGCCGTAAACGTAAACGCCGTTTTTGATGCCGAAGTATTCTGCGGCAGTCACCAGCGCATCAGGTGCGGTCGAACCGCCCCAGAACGGGGTGGGGCCGCCCCAGAGCCAGAGGTTGCTTTCATCCAGTTTGACCTGTTCGGATTTTTTGGTGACGGGAGCTTTTTCCTTGAGGATCTTCAGGACGGTTTTTTCAAAATCGGTATAATTTTTGCCGAGTTTTTTGCGCCACCGGTCAAAAACCATGTGCCGTTCCTGGTCATTTTCCACGTATCCAACCGGAGCAGGATCCATGGTGTCGCCCATGGCGACGTTATATTTTTTTCGCAGCTCAAGTTTGGCTTTTTTAAGTGCTTTGACTTTTGCGCGCAACTCATTGCGCAATTCATTAGTCAGTTTCATTGTATGGATATTCCTTTATATGTGGAGAGATATTATTTCTGAATCGTGTAGTTGCCCGGAATCACATAACCGTTGTTCTGATACAAACCGGTTCCCCAGGCTGAACTGTTATAGGGGAAATAGATCTGGTTGTGCTGTTCTTTCTGGACATCCTGAACATGACCGTCAAAGCAAAGGGCGTTGGCTCTTTCACTGTGGACCATGTAGATTTTTCCGTAAGTACTGCCGATGCCGTTTCCATTGTCGCTGTGGCTCAATGCCTGAACACCGTTTTCTCCTTCGAAATAACGGTCATCGGCGGCGATGATCACCTGACTGGAGGATTTTTTCGTATATTCCGGATCGGCAAGACGGAAAGCACCTTTGTCGGTATTGTGTGCGGGAATCCCGTAGGTATTGGCATACTGCCAATCGCCGGCTGAGGCACCGTAAATGGTGGAGGGACAACGCACTTCATCCAGAGAATTGACGTATCCAAGATGTTTCATCACCACGCCCCAATAGGCTTTCAGAGAAGTCGGATCGACATTCGATCCGACTGCGGACGGAGAGGAGCAGTAGACATAGTAGTCATAGGCATCGCTGTACATGAAGCAGTTGGTTCCGAGCTGCTTGAGATTATTGATGCAGCTGGCACTGCGTCCGCGCTCACGGGCACTGTTCAAGGCGGGCAGCAATATTGCCGCCAGAATGGCGATGATGGCGATGACAACGAGAAGTTCGATCAGGGTGAAGCCCATGGGCTTCATACCGGTCTGCCGGTATGAAGCCCATGGGCTTCATACCGGTCTGCCGGTATGAATGATGTTTTGCAGTTGCTTTCATTTTTTGTTTCTCCTTTTGGGTTGTTGTTAAAGAGAGCTGGATTATTTTTGCATTTGCAAATATATTGCTATTATCACCAAAATACTTTTTGTAACGATGTGGATCTTTTGTTTCCCTCCATTTGAGTCCGGTGCGCTTTGCCTTGCGATACAAATTATTGTCAAATGCCAATATGCGCGGACTTGACTTTTATTTTCGCAACGTATATATTATACTCAGAAAACAGAGTAAATAAAATGGCAAAAACTGGATAAAATATGTCAAAAACCACAATTCTGCCCGACAATGAGGAAAATTTACCTGCCGGATGGCAACGCTGGCACAAAGCTGCCATTCCGGATATCCGGGTTTTGGCATGCAACTATTGCGGAGATGTGGATTCATGGAACTATCCGCAGCATAGTATGCCGTTCTGGTATCTGTGGCGTACGGAGACTCCGGGGGGGCGGCTGATTTTCAATGGTGAGATCGTGGAATTGATGCCGGGTACGAGGGTGTTGATGCCGCCGTATACTCCGTTTGCCACGCGCAACAGCGGAAATTTCGGACAATATTATATACACTTTTCCATTGACGGCGGCGACCGTTTCAGCAAATTTGCTGTCCAACGGCGGCCGATAGTGTTGAAAGCTGATGACGATGAAATATTTTTTGCCGGTCTGAAGCGCGAAGATATTTCCTGCGGTCAGATATTGCTGATTGCTTATATGCAGATCGCGGAGGCACTTTTGAGTATTCCCCGGGAATATCTGCTCGCGCAGGATGAGGTTCCTATGGATTCCCGGATCGCAGCCGCGCTGAATTTTATGCAGCATGCCAGCGGTACCACCCCGACCAATGCCGAGATCGCCCGAAAAATCGGCATGTCGGAAAATAATTTTCTGCGGCTTTTCCGTCTGGAAATGAAAGATTCTCCCCGGCAGTATATGCTGCGGCTGCATCTGCACCGCTGTCTGGAGATGTTGAAAGATCACAAATTATCTCTGGATGACGTTGCCGTTGCCGGGGGCTTTTCCGACCGTTATCACTTCAGCAAAGCATTCCGCAAGGTTTACGGTACTTCTCCCGGGAGATTCCGGAGAACCATCCGGGAAAATATGCTGCTGCATTGATAATATTCAATAACAATAAAGGAAGGAAAAAGTTATGCGTGAAACGATGGTACTCAACGGAGTTTGGGATTTCGGATATTTCGGGGAAAGCGTTCCGGAAATCTCTGCTGAGTTGAAAAATGTAATGGTCGTACCCGGTTGTTTTGATCTGGTTTCCCCGTGGTGCGGTGAGCGCGGATATGCTCTTTACCGGCGTACTGTCCGTATCGGCGGCATGGTGGAGCTTTTTATTGACGGTCTTGGGGTGGCAGCGGAAATTTTCTGGGATGGGAAACCGGTCGGCAAAGCGGAGATCGCTTATCTGCCGGAAAAGCTCCGCTTTGATGCCGGAGAGGAGAAAGAACACATCCTTGCTGTACGGTTTGACAATCATCACAATGAACACATGCAGCCGCAGTTTGACTTTTTTGCATACGGCGGATTTTATGGCGATGTGACCATCAGCCGGATACCGGAGTTCCCGGTTTACGATGTACGGATCTCCACTGAGGATTACCGTACCGGTACGATCCGTATCCGTGCCAATGCCGACGGTTTCAGCGGCAAAGCAGAATTGATTTTTGATAACGGTTTTACCGCACAGGGGGATTTTGTTGACGGCAAACTTGACTGCACTTTGACCTTGAACGGTTTCCGTCTCTGGGAACTGGATGATCCGCAAATGCACAAAGTGATCATCCGGACAACTGCTGATGAAATTGAAGAAAGTTTCGGTATCCGGGAGTTCACTTCACGCGGGAAAGAATTGATTTTGAACGGTAAAGCGGTCAAACTTATCGGAGTAAACCGTCACGAGAGCCACCCGACTTTCGGAGCGGCAGTTCCACCGCAGATGATGGCGGCAGATTTGGGCATGCTCAAGGAGGCGGGGTACAACTTCATCCGCGGCAGTCACTATCCGCAGCGCAGGGAATTTCTGGAACTCTGTGACCGCATGGGTATGCTTGTTTGGGAAGAGACGCTCGGCTGGGACTTCCGCACCTGCCACTTCGCCGATCCGGCAGCACTTGGCAGTCAGCTCAAGCAGGCGGAAAAAATGACGCTTGCCAGTTTCAATCACCCCTGCGTGGTCATCCGGGGATTTCTCAATGAAACCGCCAGTGATGAACCGGCAAATAAAGCCGGTATCCAGGCTCTTTACAATCAGATACGCGCAGTTGATGAGCATGTGCTTATTTCCCTTGCTTCCAATAAGTTCCCCAAAGATGTCTGCGCGGATATCTACGATGTGATCGCGCTCAATACCTACCCCGGATGGTATGATTCGTGCAATGAGAAGATCACTACCATCGACCGGGTACGTCCGGCGTATGAACGGCTTGCCGGAGGCTTGCCGCAGGATAAACCTTTCATCATCGGGGAAACCGGCTGTGAGGCGATCTACGGTTTCCGCGATCCGTTGAATACTTACTGGAGTGAAGATTATCAGGCGGAGATGCTCCTGGAAGCGTTCCGTTATGTGAAAGAGAGCGATTGTGCGGGTATCTCGCTGTGGATGTTCTGTGATACGCGTTCCCATGTGACCGGTCCGCATGTTTACACCCGTGCCAGAGGGTTTAATAATAAAGGTATCGTTGACGAGTACCGCCGCCCGAAACAGGCATGGATAGAACTGCGTAAATTCAATAAAGGTCAACGGGACTGAAAGGGGGAGGGTGGATATTATGTCTGAAACAGTTGTTCCGAAAATAATTTCCGACGGGATCGAGTGGACCGATCGGCGGCTGCTGACTGCCAACCATTTTGAGTTTGCCGGAATCGCTTATGTGCCATCATGTGCAGAGGAACATCAGGCGCGTTCGCATATGGTGCGCGAAAGACTGCTGCTTTGCGCCGGGTTGAAACCGATGCCGGATCTTTCCATGGGGAAAGTGACCGTGTCTGAGGGCAAAAGCTATCAGGACATCCTTATAAAAGGAGTCAGTATCGAATCTCTGCCGGGACTGAAACTTACCGGTTCGCTTTTTGTTCAGAAAAATATCACAGCCCCCCAGCCGGGGATCATCTGTCCGCACGGACACTGGCTGCATGGACGCGTCCATCAGGATGAGCGCGGCGGAGTGATCAAACGCTGCTGTGAACTTGCCCGGCTGGGATTTGTGGTTTTCGCTTATGATATGATCGGCTGCAATGACTGCAACGACTTGCCGCACAACTGGGAGGGCGAATTGCGTTTCAAGGGAGATCTGGCGGGAATTTCCCCCTTCGGTCTGCAGACGGTCAACAGCCGTCATGCGGT
Organism: Lentisphaerota bacterium; assembly: GCA_015061525.1. GTDB lineage: Bacteria > Verrucomicrobiota > Lentisphaeria > Victivallales > Victivallaceae > UBA1784. Next base: position 6,401 of record SUWK01000055.1, on the reverse strand, counting down.
GGATTTTCTCACCTCTCTGCCGGAAGTCGATCCGGCGCGTATCGGTTGTACCGGCGCATCCGGCGGAGCGTCGCAGTCGTGGTTCATTTCTGCTCTGGATGACCGGATCAAAGCGGTTGCTCCGGTCTGTATGCTTTCGGCGCACTTTATGGGCGGCTGCGGCTGCGAAGAGGGGCCATTGCTCCGGACAACCGGCCTGACCAGTTTTGATATTGTTTCCGCGCTGGCTCCGCGCCCGGTGCTGCTGCCCAGCGTTACCGGTGACTGGACGAACCTCAATCCGGATTATGAAATCCCCAAACTCAAAGAGGTTTACAATCTTTACAATGCCGCACATCTGGTGGAGAATTTTCATTGTACAGCCACGCACAACTACAATCAAAACACCCGAGAACACGTCTACGCCTGGTTGGTAAAACAGCTCAAAGGCATTGATTGCGGTATGGTCATTGCCGAAGATCCCGAAGTTTCTCCGGCACCGGAAATGCTTTGGCTTGAGGGAAAAGCTCCGGCGGAACCGGATGAAAAAAGTGCGGCAGAAGCGTATGAGAAACTGGCTGCACACTATGCTTGTGGTGTGCTGGATACCGGAAGTGATTTCATCAAATGGCAGCGTGAGCGTGCTTTACTGCTGCGGGAAATTTTGAGCAGTTCAGCGGAAATGGCGGCAAAAGATGTGGTGGAGCGGGTTTCTCCGCCGACTCCGTGGAAAGTTCCCGGCGGTCTGGCGGCGGGCAGATTGGTTTCCCGGCGCATGGCAGGTGACGTGGTGCCGACGGTGCATATAACGCCTGATAAGGAAATTGATGGACAAAGTGTCGTTTTGCTGGCGGCGGACAGAAGTTATATGGAATATTTTGCCGACGCCGACGGAGCGGAATTGATCGCTGCTGCAATGAAAAAACGCCGGAATCTCCGGTTGAGCGAGCTGACCGGTTCCGGCTGCCGGGCCGGTGATTTAAAGCGGGCGATCCGCAATTCTGCGCGGTTGGGAAGTGCCTTTAATGAACCGTATTTCACCATGCGGGTAAATGATTTGCTGACGGTCGGCACTCTTTTGAAAGAACGTGGATTTACCGCTGTGCAGCTGATGGGGGAAAAGTCGGCGGCGTTGGCGGTGCTGGCGGCAGGGGCTTTGACCGGAATGCCGGTGACGGTGGATCTTGCGGATATTGATGATGAAGTGTGGCGCGATGAGCTGAATTATCAGCCGTTGATCGGCAGGATCGGCGGTCTTGCCGGACTGCTGCTTTTGAATATCCGTCCGGGCAGTTGTTTCTGCCGTCCCCAAAGCAAGTACGCCATGCTGCTGAAAAAGTACGGTGCGGAAATTTCCCGCAGCGGTTTGAAAAGTCAGTTTTGAGAATATGGCGGAAATAGTTAAAAATCCCCCCCAATTACAGCCGGTGGCTCTGCCGGAAGCAGAAATTCTGCTTTTCGGCAGGGGCAGGGTGAATTTTGCGTGGAACTTTACGAGAAAAGCTCCGTTCTGGTTTCTGTACTGCAATCCTGAACCCGGGGCTTGTCTGGAATTTTCCGGGAGCAGGATCTGTCCCGGGGCAGGGGAGATCATACTTATTCCGCCGGGGACGCCGTTTCGCAGCAGTTGTCTGCAGCCTTTTGAACATCTCTACATCCACTTTACGGCGGGGCGGCCGTATTCGCAGGTCAAGCCGGAAGTCATCATTATGGACAGTTCTGTTGCCGGAACGCTGCTTGACCGGATCTTTCAGGATGATGCACCGCCTGCGACAGCAGTTTACGGTTTGCTGTTTTCGGTGCTTGCCGCCATCCCGGAAAGCTGTTTTACTGCTGAAGACCGGGAATTTGACGACCGTATCCAGCGGGCTATGGGGATGATCAACCGCGGGGCGAGCAATATGAAAATGTGTACGGCAGTCGGCATGTCCATCAGTAACTTTCAGCGGCGGTTCAAACAGGAAACCGGCATATCGCCCCGGCGTTACGCCATGCAGCTGCGGTTGGAAAAAGCGCGTTGCGCGCTGGCGTACAGCGATGATGAGATCAGTGCGATTGCTGAAAACTGCGGATTTGCCGACCGTTATGCTTTTTCCAAAGCGTTCAAAAAATACACCGGAGTTTCTCCGGCAAAATACCGGATGCAGAATAAATCCTGACATCCGGTACCGGCAGCCGGGCAGTACCCGGCAGGAGTTTTTACTTTTCCAGCAGCAGCCAGTATGATTTGCCGCAGATGACTTCCACGGTCACTTTGCCGTTTTCCGGCAGGTAGACTTTGCCGCTGTCCAGATCGGTAACTTTATTGACCCCGGCGGGCATGGAAAGCGGCAGTTTGCTGGTACGCACACCGTGGATGGAGATAAAGTTGCCGTTCATGTGGATGCTCTGCGCTGCCGGAGCGATCCGGTAACAACCGGATTTCGCTGCCAGATTGTTGACGAATTCCGGGAGCATGGCGTATGGTCCGGCAGAGTATACCGAAGTCCAGCTGCCGTGGTCGCGGATGGCGGCAGCGGTTTTATTATTGTGCGTGTAGCGGGCGAGGACTTCCGCTTGTGCCGCATCTTCAATATTGAAAACCTGATAACGCGGAGAGTGCGGGGAAACTCCATGCACAGCCAGTGAACTGTAGCGCAGATCGCCGACTGAAAGCATCGGAGGCACGCCTTTGTTCAGCTCATGATCCGGTTCATTGATCGCCCGCGCCCGGGCAAAACGATCAATACTTGAAACGGTAAATCCGGTAAGTTCACGGATATTAGTCAGATTTTTTCCGGTATCATCGACGAAACCTGCTCCATCGAGGAAATAGAGTACCCGGTTGTTGTTTTTCAGCACTTTGGCAATTTCTCTGCGGTCGGAAGCTGAGATGTAATTGGTATCGGCAAAGATATACATTTTGTAGTTCTGCAAATCTTTGCGGCTCAAAACATCGTTGAGGTTGTGCAGATCGTACGGCACACCGGAAATTTCCATCATCTGAAAGAATATCGGGTAGCCCACATTGTTGAGAAGATTGTTGCGGCTTACACCGGAACTTCTTTCGGTCCGCACGACACACACATCGGGACGGAAGAAAATGGTTTCGGCATCCAGCACTTTTTTAGCGGCTGCACTGATATGTTTGATATCTGCCATCACTTCCGGACGGTCAAAATAACGGTACATGGAGTAATACCACCAACCCTGTTTCGCCGCCAGAGAGATGCCGACGAATTTGCGCTGTGCCTGCTGCCACATTTCCGGAGTTATCATGGAACCGATCCACATATCGTAAACTTCGCTTTTGGCACTTTCTGTCCAGGTGCGGATATCCAGCTCATTGAGCCAGATCTTGTCGCGGAAAACGAATCCGCCATCCGGTTTTGCTCCCACCGGATAACCGGGCATCCGGAAAGGATACCACGAGGGTACAGCGTAGATGTCGATGCCTTTGCCCGGATGCTTGAGGAACGTTTCAGTCTGATAATCCATCGGGTGACCGTAAGCGGAAATAAAGACCTCTTTACCGGCGGCTTTGCGTACAACATCGGCAAATTCATGTTTGATGCTGAATGTTTCCGAAAGCTGGAACATTTTGTAGTCAGGATAAATCCCTTTGCCCAGATGAGGGGTGCGTTTATGCTCAAACGCCATGGGCAGCGGAACCGTGATCTCGTCGAAAGATTTGTATGAACTTTGGCAGTGGCAGTTGAGTTCCGCAATGGTTTTATATTTGTCTTTCAGAAATTTGCGGAATTTTTTCTGCGCCGCCGTTCCGAAGTCGTGCCGCCAGTATTGGAACTGACCGTCATATAAACCGCCGATATGGAAGCCTGCGATCGCTTTGCGGAAAGGTGAATTCATTACATAAGCGGTCAAATCGGTGAGGATCTCACTGATCTCCTGACGGTACAACTCACTGGCGTAGGATGGATACGGCCACGGATACAGATTTTTGGATTGATGGTTGGCTGAAAGTTTGATTTTCGACAGATCGCTGAAACCATTTATCCAGCCGTCGCAATTTCCCCAGATACCATAACCGATCTGACCTTTGTCGTTTCTCCACAACTCATCCGGATTGGCTTCGCCCCAGCCGCGGTACGGTTCATTGCAGCCCCATCCGATCCAGATATTGGCATCCGGATTGTTGCGCAGAACGTACATCAGCAGCCGGTCGATCATGGCAAAATCATATTGTTTGCGGCCTTTTACGATGGTATTCAGATAGATCGATTTGCTGACAAAATTCACTCCGGCATCGGCAAATTCCGGATAACGGTTGTAAACATAGTCGGTGACAAAAGTTTCTGATTTGTAGAGTGCGGGGATGACCTCTTTGCCATTGAGGAGCATCGCCATTCTGCCATCACGTTTTTCCAGTTTTGCCTGAACTTCCGGGCGTTTTGCCAGAAGATCGTAAACCTCTTTTTCCGTATAGCGGAAAGTTTTGCGCACTTCCAGATCAGCCGGCTGACGGCGGGAAAATTTGGCATGATCCTCCCACTCCAGTTTATCCAGCACCACTTCTGCCGGATTGCCGTCGATAACCACATTCATGTAAACCGGATCTTCATTTTTTGCCTGAAATGTTACCAGACGTTTGTTCCATTTGCCCGGAGCGGAGTTGATCAGCAGTGACTGGCTGGTGTGTCCGAATGAACGGTCGATGTCATCATAACGGAAGTGCTGATCATCTGCAGTCGGAGTCACCCGCAGAAGCATCATCGTACTCAAAGGAGAGTTTTCGCAGCGATAGATCCCCCGCAAGGTATATTTTTTGCCGGGGATCACTTTTACCGGCTCTTTGTTGACCAGCTGCAGAAAACCTTTGCCGTTGAGTTTGGTGATTTTCAGAGCTTTGCCATTGCTGCCGTTGTCCACGACTTCGATTTTACCTTCAGCACCGTGATGGCACTTCAATATCCAGTTTTCCGTGCCGTTTTCAAAGGAGCTGTTGATCGGATTGTATTTTTCCTGTTCGGCAAGCTGTTTTTTCTTAATATTTTCAGCCTCCTGCCGGGGGATTGCCGCCAGAGATGCTGCGTACAGGGTCACATTGCCGCGAAAAGCAAAACCGATGGCAACATTTTTACATTCCGGCAAATCCTTCAGCTGGAAGACCGTTTTATCGGGCATTTTATTTTTATGCAGTGCTGTTGGTGCAAGTTTGCGGTAAAAGATACATTTGCCTGTTGAATCGTACCCGTAGACGACCGGGGTGTAAGTTCCGCTGCCGGTTGCCGCCGGAACAATGGCCAGAAAAGTATCTTTGTACTGCGCGTAATTGTAACGGCGGTTCGCCATATAAAGGATCAAATCCTGATTGGGAGCAGTCAGATGCAGTACCAGCCGTTTTTTTGCCACGGCGGAGGAAATTTTTCCGCCGTAAATCTGCATACTGTTGGTGGATATGCTCCAGTCAGTCGGATAACAGGTGCCGTCGTTGACTGTGATACCGGATTTGCGGAAACCGGCAAGAGATTTTTCCGGGATTTGTACAAATTTGCTGAATAGCGGATTGTTGAAAAGCTGGACTTCCGCATTGGAAGCCAGGGTCAAAAACAGACACAGGAAAACAATTGTTTTTTTCATAAGGTGAATGCTCCGTTGAAGGTTCCGTCATTTTTATCTTTTACATCAACTGAAACCGCATGACCGTCACAGTAGGCCCAGATGCCGCCGCCGGTATCGGGATCGGCCATGTCTCTGCCGTGACGCAGTGAAACGCACCATCTGTCAAATATGAGCGAGGCTGTTTTTTTGACATCAGTATAGCGCAAATAACTGTCTCCGATCAGCAATACCGCAGAAGGCTGCTTCACCTGTGCCGGAGCAGCTCCGTTAAGTTTGTCATTATAGCCGTAGTTTCCGTAATTACCGCAGTTTTCTGAATCCTTTGCACCATACAGCCCGAGCGCGATTACGGACGGGCAGAAGAGCGGAGCGGTGTTGTCGTTGTAATAGACTTCCCGGAAATACTGGAACCATGAAGAAGATCCTTCAAAAGCATCTTTTCTGGCATGATTTGTTCCGGATCTTGTCGGATATTTATCAAAATCGTTGAGGTATGATGCAAAATAGAGAGCCATTTGTTTCTGATTGTTCAGACACGAGGCGATCCGGCCCCTTTCCCGGGCGGAGTTGAGGGCGGGGAGCAGTATCGCTGCCAAAATGGCGATGATGGCGACGACCACCAGCAGTTCTATCAAGGTAAATGCGTGTGCGGGGGACAAGGAAAACTTTTTTTCACGGGAAAAAAAGTTTTCCCTTTCCCCCGCGCCCCCTTTCTCTTTCAAAAAAAGCGGACTTCTTTGTGATGATAAATCCGAGCCCCAGCGAAGCGACTCGTCACGGCGTAGTGAAACGAAGACGGAAGGGCGAGTTTTTTCGCAACCCGCCGAGCGGGCGGGAAAAGAGGTTTTTCCCCTCTCCCC
>SUWK01000054.1 GCA_015061525.1 Lentisphaerota bacterium | reverse complement strand
CACTCGCCCCGGGAGCGCAGGCGCAATAACTTAATGGAAGAACCCAATGACCCGCAACAGTCACGGGAAGGCTCTTGAGGGAGGGGAGTTTGAGGGGAGGGAAACGCAGTGTCCCGCCCCTCAAGCCCGCTTTCTTTTGCAAAAAAGAAAGCTTTGCAAAACCCCAGTGGAAGAATTTCCCCCGGGGTTTTTCTTTTTTTGTGGTGGTTCGGCTCTGGCGGGCTGCCGCCCTTTACATGGGGCTTGCGCCCTCCGTACTCATCCGTACACCTCCGTACATTTCCGTACATCCACCCTGTACCCCCGCTGGGGTTTTCTTTTTGGGGGTGGTTCGGCTCTGGCGGGCTGTCGCCCTTTACATGGGGCTTGCGCCCTCCGTACTCATCCGTACACCTCCGTACATTTCCGTACATCCACCCTGTACCCCCGCCGGGTTTTTCTTCAGGTTACTTTTCTTGTTCGGTAAAAGGAAAAGTAACTCAACCGATGGAGATGCCGGATGGCATGTCACCGTCGATAGTGACGAGTTTGAGCGTATCGCCGTTTTTGGCGGCGAGGAGCATCCCCTGGGACTCGATTCCGCGGATTTTTGCGGGTTTGAGATTGGCGACGATGACGATGGTTTTACCGACGATCTCGGCGGGGGTGTAGAATTGAGCAACACCTGCGACGAGCTGACGGGTTTCGGAACCGACTTCGATGGAAAGTTTCAGAAGTTTGTCTGCGCCTTCGACTTTTTCGGCGGAGAGGACTTTGGCGGTTTTGAGCTGCGTTTTGAAAAACTCATCGATCGTAACGACGACGTTTTCAGGAACGGCATCGGTTTTTGCAGGAGTTTTTTCAGCTTTGGCTTTCTTTTCCGCTTTGGGAGCAGGGGCTTTTTCTGCGGCGGGTTCTTCTACGATGATACGCGGAAAGAGCGGGGCAGTTTCCTGCATGGTGAAACCGGCGACGGAAGACAGATTTTTGAGGTCGGCTATACCGGAGATATTGGCTTTATCGGCACCGAGAACGGCGAGCAGTTCCGCCATTTTTCCGGGCATGACCGGGGCGAGGAGGACTGCAACACGGCAGAGCGCATCGGCGGCATTGTGCAGAACGGTATTGAGCCGTGCGGTGTCACCATTTTTCGCGAGCGTCCACGGAGCGCATTTTTCCAGATAGCGGTTTCCGGCGCGAACGGCGTTGAGAGCGGCGTTGATGCCCTGATCGAGTTTGTAGGTGTTCAGACTTGCTTCCATGATTTCAATTGCCGAAACAACCGCATCGGCAAGTTCTTTGTCATCGGCATTGAGTTCACCGGGGGCGGGGATTTCGCCGCCGGTGGCGCGGATGGTGAGTTTGCTGACACGCGACAGCAGGTTGCCGAGGTCATTGGCAAGGTCGCTGTTGTAGCGGGCAATGAAGGCGTCTTCGGAAAAGTTCGCATCATTGCCGGGGCTCATTTCAGCGAGCAGGAAGTAGCGGAAAGCATCCACTCCGGCGCGTTCGATCATATCCATGGGGTTGACGACGTTGCCGAGGGATTTGCTCATTTTGGAGTTCCCGGTGAGCCACCAGCCATGTGCGAAGATGGTTTTGGGCATGGGCAGACCGATGGCTTTGAGCATGGTGGGCCAGTAGACGGAGTGGGTGGTGAGGATATCTTTGCCGATGAGGTGGCAGCTTGCGGGCCACCAGGCGTTGAATTTCTCATCATCCGAACCGTAACCGACACCGGAAATGTAGTTGATCAGAGCGTCAAACCAGACGTAGCAGACGTAATCAGGGTCAAATGGCAGTTCAATACCCCATGAAAGACGTGATTTGGGACGACTGATACAGAGATCCGCGAGGGGTTTTTTGAGGAATCCGAGAGTTTCGTTGGCGCGGAACGCCGGGAGGATGAAATCCGGATGGGTCTGGATATAGTCGATGAGCCACTGCTGATATTTGCTCATGCGGAAAAAGTAGTTGCTTTCGGTGATGGCGTTGACATCTCTGCCGCAGTCGGGGCATTTGCCGTCAACAAGATCTTTTTCGGTGAAGAAGCGTTCACATCCGACACAGTACCATCCGGTGTAGTCGGCTTTGTAGATTTCGTCGCGGTCGTAGAGATCCTGCATGATTTTGGCGACGATTTTTTTGTGGTTTTCCTGTGTGGTACGGATGAAGTAGTCGTTGGTGATCCCGAGTTTCTGCCATAACTCCTGAAAACGCACGACAGTTTCATCGCAATGAGTGAGGGGATCCACACCGCGTTTTTCGGCAGCCTGCTGGACTTTCTGGCCGTGTTCGTCGGTACCGGTCAGGAAGAATGTCGGTTCCGAAAATGAACGGTGGCTGCGGGCGAGGACATCGCCGAGAACAGTGGTATAAGCGTGACCGATATGGGGGCGGTCATTGACGTAGTAGATGGGGGTGGTTACGTAAAATTTTTCGGACATGGTAAAAAACTCCTTATAGTAATCAATTGTTGTTGTCCTGAATTTTGTGAAAAATCTAACCTGCGGTGGCACCTTGCGGGTAATCTCGCGCCTTGCTCCTGCGCCGGAGCAGTCGAGTACATAGCACACCTTGTCCCGCCATAGCTTTATGCGACGGCGGATCCTGCACCGTACTCGTCGCAAAACACGACCTTCCTCCGCAATCCATCCACCGGTTGGATCAAACCCGTACCGGCTTGGTTGACAAATCACAACTTATGTGATATGTTTTATACACTGATAGAAATGTTTGTTTATAAGCTCATGCTTCCGTTTTACAAAATTTGGGACATTACCAAATCAATTTTATATAATATACTTCACTTTTGCAGATTATTCAATATGCGGCGGGTATCATTGGAGAGCATAATGTATTTTTCGTACATGAAAGGCGAAAGTTGTTGCGGATTTTTGATGAGTGAAAGCTGATCCTGCACTGCAAACGGCTGATTCTGCATGGCAAAGCACCATGCCAGATAGTAGTGAATAAGATCAGAGGGCAGATTCTTTTCAGCGGCTTGGGCGATGATGGTAAAAGCGGTGTCAAGATCGTTGTACTGCAGAGCTTTGTCGGTGGTCATGCAAAAAGCGCGTTCGGAAGAGCAGCCGGTTGCCTGCCAGTAGTCGCCGTAGGCTTTGACAATATCTGCAGTATCAGTTCCGGGGGTATTTTCCAGAGCCATTGCCCATGCGGAGTAGTCCGACGGGCGGATGCGGAGAGGAACATCGCCGTCATGGATGCTGAAAAAAGCTCCGAGTGCGGCTCCGAAAAGGGCTGCACCACGGCGGACGGCAGTTTTCAGATGGATGAAGATCACGGCGGCGCAGGGAATGATGATGAAAAAGTAAGGTACGAGCATCAGGCGGTATCTGCCGATGGGGTCACGGGCACAGAGCGGCAGAGCCATTGTGAGCAAAGGCAAAAGCAGCAGACCGTAGCGGCGTTTCCATGCTCCGGAAAAGATTATGACCATGACCCCGGCACAGGCGAGGGGTATTATCAGACCGGGGGAGGGCAGACAGTTGAGTTCCGGGAGTTTTTCGCACCAGAAATAGATGTTGTGGTTCTCCGGCAGTTCGCCGTGTTTGAACAAGACCGGCACCCGTTTGGCGGCTGACATGGCAGATTGCAGCAGACTTTTTTCCGGTGCGTGAGCAGTGGAGGAAGACTCTTTTGCTGCCGCCTGAGCATTGAATTGCATCGTGTATGGAAGTACGTTGTAAAAAGGGGAATATATGCCGCTGAAGTGTCCGTTGAAAGCTGTAAACGCAACAAGCACTGCGATCAGAGCTGCTGCCGGTGCTGCAAATCGCTTCAGCAGCCGTCGTTTCCACATTTGGTATCCGGCAAAGATGATCAATGCCCCGCACATGAAAAGAGCCGCCGGACGTCCTGCCAGCGAGGCAGAAAATGCCGCTGTGAAAATGATGGAACTGCTGCAGTTGAAACGCTTGCGTATCCCGTTGACAGTTGCCCAGAAGGCAAACAGGGCAAAGTATACCATAAATGATTCCTGAAGAATGGAAAATTCATAGACCAGAAATGGCAGATAGAGCGGGAAAAATATTCCGCAGACAAGTGCGGCTTTGCGTGAGCGGGAAAATTTTAACGTCAAATCAGCTGCGCAGAGAGCGGCGGCAGTTCCCAATATCGCCTGAACAGCAAAGATCACAGATGGGTGGTGATTTCCTCTGCCGATGAGCCAGTCCAGGTAGATGAGCAGACGGTGCATAGTGAAAAACGGCGCATGATTTGCTCCGCCGCCCCATTCGGAAAAGCGCAGGAGAGTCTGCATATCCAGTCCTGAAACCGTGTGATAAGAGGCAAAACATGAGGTGCTGAATGTCAGCGCGAAGACCAGCCGTGCCAGCAGAGCTGCGGCGGCAGTGAGAAGTAAAATCTTTTTTCTGGTGAGCATGGCAGATCCTTGTTTTATGAATATTTCTTGAAATATACCACTGGAACAAATTGAAAACAAGTGTTGTTGTCCTGAATTTTGTGAAAAATCTAACCTGCGGTGGCACCTTGCGGGTAATCTCGCGCCTTCCTCCGCAATCCATCCATCAGTCTTCGCATAAAGCTACGCCTTGACAAGCCGGTTGGATCAAACCCGTACAGGTTTGGTTGACAAATCACAACTTATGTGATATGTTTTATACACTGATAGAAATGCTTGTTTATAACCTCATGCTTCCGTTTTACAAAATTTGGGACATTACCAAACAAGTAAAAAAAGATTATCTCTTGAAGAAATGCGGAAAATTTCTTGAATATTTGGCGGAGTGTGGTTATATTAAGTAGAAGGAACATTTTGATCGCGGGCAATCGCGGCGGGGGATCATTCTCCCGTTGAGGAAAGTCCGGACTGCACAGAGCAGGAAGCCCCTTTGAAAAGAGGGGTGCTGTGGACGATATTCCACGGAAAGACCAGTGCAACAGAGAGCAGACCGCCGCCGGAAAACCGGCGGTAAGGGTGAAAGGGCGGGGTAAGAGCCCACCGGGTGAAAGTGAGAGCTTCACCGCATGGTAAACTCCTTCCGCAGCAAGACCAAATAGGGAGTGAGCCGTTGCTCGCGGCGTTATAAACTCCGGGTTCTGGTCGCACAGACAGATGATTGCCGCCGCCGCAAGGCGGTACAGAATCCGGCTTACAGCGGTCAATGTGTTCCACTGTTTTTATTGAAGGAAAATTAACGTGTTGAAGGTTTTTTCATGCCGAAGTATGCGATATTGAGCGATATACACTCAAATGCCGAAGCCTTTGAGGCAGTGTTGGACAAATGCCGTTCCATCAAGGTGGATCATTATCTTTTTCTTGGAGATCTGGTCGGTTACAATACTGACGTGAGAAGATGTCTTGATCTGGCAAAAGAGTTGAATTTTCTTGCGGGAGTGCGTGGAAACCATGACGAAGCAGCAGTCCGCAAGGATGGTGAGGCTCCCGGTTTCAATACCAATGCGGCGATCGCGATAGAGTGGACCAGAACGCAGTTGACCGCAGAAGATGTGGAGTTTCTGGATTCGCTGCCGTACCGGCGCAATGTGCCGGGAACTCCGATCACGCTGGTACATGCGACACTTGATTCTCCGGAGACGTGGGGGTATGTTTTTGACTCGCATCATGCGGTGGGGAATTTTTCCTATCAGCTTTCGCAATTGTGTTTCTGCGGTCACTCGCATGTGCCTGTGGCTTTTGAAAAAGTTCCTTTTGCTCCCGGCGGCAGGTTGGTGGAGGTCATGGAACAGTGGGAGCATAGTACGGTGTATCCGCCGGCAGATGATGATTTTACCATCTCTGATGAGTTGGAGGTGCGTTTGGCAAAAGGTCACAAATATTTGTTCAATATCGGCAGTATAGGTCAGCCGCGCAATGGAGACAACCGGGCATCATTTGCAGTTTTTGATTCGGATGCCCAGACAGTTACCCGTTACCGGGTTCCATACGATATAGCCGCTGTTCAGGCGAAGATCCGTGAAGCCGGTCTGCCGGAAAGACTTGCAGCCCGCCTTGAATGGGGACGATGAGGAGATTAAATTGCGTTTTTTAGTGATCAAACCGAGCAGTTTCGGGGATATTGTCCACCTTTTTCCGGCGTTGGCACTGATGCGGCAAAAGTTTCCGGATGCGGTTCTGGATTTCGTGGTGAATCCGGAGTTCGCACCGCTGTTGGATTTTTCCCCGTTCCCGGTTGAGCGCAGGATCATTTTTGAACGGCGCAAACTTGCTTCGCGGCGTTTTTTGCCGGAGCTGTTGAAATTGCGCAGAGAACTGCGTCGGGAGTATTACGACGCGGTGATCGATTTTCAGGGACTCTTCCGCAGCGGATTTATTTCCCGGCTCTGCCGGAGCAAAGTGCGTGCCGGATTTGCCAATGCCAGAGAACGCAGTGCCGCAATATTTTACAACCGGAGAATAAAAGCCGGTGATGCCCACGCCGTTGAGAGATACGGAACACTTGCAAAAGAGCTTTTTCAGATATCTGGAGAGTTGTTCAAACCGGAACTGCCGGTTTGTGAAACAGCGAAAGCAAGTTTGCCGGAACTCCCTGAAAAGTATATAGTGCTGCTGCCCGGGACCCGTTGGGAAAGCAAACGTTTTCCGGCGGAGTTTTTTGCCGGTATCTGCCGTGAGATCAGAAAAAGAATTCCTGATATGCACTTCGTCGCTGCCGGAAGTGCAGGAGAAAGAGCTCATGCGGATACTGTCGGAGCCGGAGTTATCAATCTTGCCGGAATGACTACGCTGCCGCAGCTTTTTGAACTGCTTCGCGGAGCGGCGGCGGTGGCAGGCAATGATTCCGGACCGCTGCATGCGGCGGCAGCATTGAATGTGCCGGTTTTCGGTTTTTACGGGTCGACTGATCCGGAGCTGACCGGGCCTTGGGGAGATGGTTGCCGGAGTTTTTTTGCCGGTTGCGGGTGTGCCGGATGTCTGAAACGGATTTGTCCGGATGGCAGTTACCGCTGTCATCAGATGGATATTGCAATGATCGCAGAGGAAATCTGCCGCAAATGTGTGGAGGAGTGATTGTGAAAAGATTCAGTAAGATGCTGTTGTTGACCGTAGTCCTGTTCGCGGTGATTATCCCGGTTTCTGCCCAGTTGTCGGTCGGTCTGCGTTTCAACCGGACCAGCTATATGCTCTATGAACATATCTATGCCTGCGTGGCAATACGCAATGATTCCGGCAAGCCGCTGATGTTCGGCGAACGTCCGGAACTGCAGGGTTTTGTACTGTTTGATGTGCGTGACAGCCGCGGACGTCTGGTCCCCCGGAGATCCGGAGAGGAGTTTTCGGTAAAAGGTTTGTTCATCGGGCCGGGGGAGATCAAGAATCTGGTTATTCCGCTGGATAAATACTATGAATTCAGCAAAGACGGCACTTACTATATCCATACATACGTTTCCCATAACAATGTTCCGCGGGAGTACCGCAGCCGGGATGTGCTTATCAGGATATCTTCCGGAGCAGTGGTGTGGCAGAAAGTCGTCGGTCTGCCCAGCCGGACAGGAGAAGAACGGTCGATGGTCGAGAGGACCTACTCCATCAATAAAGTCGAGGGTGACGGCGCGAAACACTACTATTTGCGTGTGGAGGATGACGGCAAAGTTTATGCAGTGACCCGGATCGGTCTGGTGTTGTCGCATTCTAAATTTGAAGCTGAAGTAGATATGTTGAGCCGTATCCATCTGCTTATGCCGGTTGCTCCCCGGGTGTTTCATTATATGGCGTTCAATGCCGACGGTATGCTGTTGGAGGATACTTACTGGAAGACCAGTGGTACTGTCCCCATGCTGCACCGTGATCCGAAACGCGGTAAAGTCACCCGGCTTGGCGGAGTTGCTGCCAAAAAAGGGGTGGATTATGCTGATCCGAAATCCGGTTCCCTGACCGTGTCTGATTTAAACGAGCGCAACATTTCAAATCCTGTCCCCCGAAAAGACAGCGGTCTGGTCGACCTCGGCAAGGATCTGATGCCCCGGAAAAGCCATGACGAAGAGTGAGACCGTTTCCATTTTTGCTCTTGCTTACGGCGGTGATGGAGTAGGGCGTCTTGCTGATAATCGGGTTTGTTTTGTCCCGGGAACGCTGCCCGGAGAACGGGTCAGGATCCGGATCATCACGGAAAAGAAACGTTTTGTCAAGGCCGAAGTTGAGGAGATCATCGAGAGTTCATCTGAACGTGTCGTCCCGCCGTGTCCATATTACGGCAAATGCCCCGGCTGTGTTTACATGCACTCATCCTACGCGCAGGAGATCGCATGGAAAGAACGGCAGCTTGAGGATTTTCTGCTTCGCAATGATTTGGCAGTCAAAGAGGTCATTGCCGCTCCATTTGCTTCTCCATCTGAACTTTTCTACCGTAACAAACTGGTGCTGCACAATGCCGGTGACGGCAGATACGGTTATATCGGCAAAGATAATGTCAGCGTGATCCCGATCCGGGAGTGCTTGCTGGCAGACCGGGAGATCAACCGTATATTACCGGAAGCTGCCGGAGAGAAGGCACTGTTCAGAACAAGCAGCCATGAGGGCGCGCAGCAGATACTCCGGGAATCACCTGGAATACTGCATGAAAATGTTCCCGGAGCCGGGGAGTTCGCCGTTGCCGGAGATGGATTTTTTCAAACCAATATCGCCGTGGCGGCTGAATTGGTGAACGAGGTAAAAAGAGCGTTTGCGGGTTTTGCCGGAGAACGGGTGCTGGAGTTGTACTGCGGGGTGGGAGTTTTTTCCATAGCACTTGCCGGTAAGTATGAGAAGTTGCGCTGTACGGCAGTGGAACTCAATGGGCAGGCGATCGAACTGGCACGGCAGAATGCAGTTGTCAACGGTGTTGCTGACCGGTGCAGTTTTTTTGCCGGCGATGCGGGAAAGATGCTCCGCAGACAGCGTAAAAAAACGGGGGAAGAGATTGCGCTGGTGCTTGATCCGCCGCGCGGCGGGATCGCTCCGGAAACACTGAAAGAGATCTTAAAACTCAACGCTTCTCTGGTGGTTTATATTTCGTGCGCCGCCGATACACTGGCGCGTGATTTGCGGCAGATGGTGGAGGCATCTTATAAAGTTGAAAGAGTCCGGCTGCTGGATATGTTCCCGCGCACCGGACACTTTGAGGTGTGTACGGTTCTGCGCCGCAAGTGATTTTTCAGCGGTGTGCAGAGCCGAGTTCCCGCCAGAAAGAATGGCGTATTTTGGGATCGTTGTTTCCGGCGACATCCAGCTGCAGTATCCAGGTGCGTCCGGTGACGGTATCAAGTTTTACGATCACGTTCTGTTTGTCGGAACCGGATCCCTGATTGATCGTCTGTGGTGAAAATACGCTTACTTCGGCGGCAATGACTGCATACCGGCTCGGGGTGAACTCCTGACTGTTGCCGGTTTGCGCACTGCTTTCCGGAACCAGTACGGCTATCAGCAGCAGTATGATCATGATGATGGCAGCCGGGATCAGATAGTGTTTTTTCATTTTTTCTCCTCCTTTTATTTTTCCGGCACTCTTCCCTTTTTCGAATTGCCGGGCTCCTATGTAATAAATATAAGACGAAATCTATGCAACTCAAGAAGAAACAATTTGAAAAAAAGACATTATGGTGATATATTAAGGAACTGTTAAGTTTCCGGGTATTTTTTATGGGTATCCGGCTGTTTTTTAATGAGAACCGGGCAATGTCCCGTCGAGGCAATTGTAAGGGAATTTTCAACGATGGCAGCTGAAGAGTGTGTGAGAACGGTGAAAATCGGTAATACAATGGGATTGCATGCCCGTCCCGCCGCCCAGATCGTTCATCTGGCGAACCGATTCAAAGCCGGTTTGAAGCTGCGCCGCAGTGACGGCAGCGGCAATGAAGCTGATTGCCGCAGTGTGCTGGCGATGCTGATGCTTGCCGCCTGCAAGGGGACTGAACTGGTTTTGCGCGGCAGCGGAGATGATGCTGCTGAGGCAGTGGAAGCACTCGGCGGATATTTTGACCGTAACTTTGACGAAGAGTAAGGAAGAGGAGGAGCAGTTCTCATATGCGTGTTCCGACTTGTACAGTTCAGGCGACTCCGGTTGCCGGCGGTATTGCTATCGGCAGAGTGATGCGTATTCACGGAGAGGTGCGTCCGGTTCATCAGGTAACGATAGATCCTGCGGATATCCCGGCGGAACTGGAGCGTTTCCATGCGGCATTGGATCTTACCCGCGATCAATTGCAAAAACTGCAGAATAAACTCCGCGAAAAACTCCACGACAGCGAAGCGGGGATTTTTGATGCCCATTTGCTTCTGGTGGAAGATAAGACCATGACCATGGAGGTCGAACGGGGGATTTCCGAAGAGCTTGTTGATGCAGAAACTGCCGTGTTCCGTGCGGTGGATAAATTTGCGGCGGCATTTTCAGCAGTGGAAGATGTTTATTTGCGCGAAAGGGCAGGGGATATCCGGGATGTCGGGCAGCGTATTGCCGACAATCTTTCTTCTGCCGGAGTTCAGGAATTTGCTTACGATGAACCGCGTATCGTTATCGCCGCGACACTGACTCCATCGGAAACGGTCGGTATGGATCGTGAAAAGGTGTTGGGATTTGCTGTGGAAACCGGCAGTGCCACCAGTCATACTGCGATTCTGGCCAGATCTCTGCAGCTGCCGGCAGTAGTCGGACTGTCAAGGGAACTTCTTGACAGCCTGACGGTTGCTGACAAGATCATCGTGGATGGTTTCAGCGGCAAGGTGATCGTTAATCCGGATCCCGGAACCGAGGAAGCATACCGGGTGAAAAAGCGTGAAGCTGATGATATTTTCCGTCAGCTGCGCGGAGAAAGTGAACTGCATGCCGTTACGACAGACGGATTTGTCATTGAGATCGTTGCGAATGTAGAGGCACAGGAAGATTACAGCGAGATCCGTAAAAACGGTGCCAATGGTATCGGGTTGTTCCGCACGGAATTCCTCTTTATGGATGATCGGCATCTGCCGGATGAGGATGAACAGTTTGAAATATACAAGAAGCTGATGATCTCTGCCGGTAACGATCCGGTGACGATCCGGACGATGGATATCGGTGGTGACAAACTCAACAGCGGTATCGTGCGTACAGAAGAACAGAATCCGTTTCTGGGATTGCGCGGTATCCGGTTGTGTCTGCGGGAACGCCGGGATCTGTTTGAAACCCAGCTGCGGGCATTGATGCGTGCCGGAGTCCACGGCAATATGCAGATCATGCTGCCGATGATAAGTTGTATGGATGAGCTGCTGGAAACGAAAAAGATCATTGCCGGTTTGAAAGTAGAATTGACTGTCAGAGGGGTTCCTTTTGCTGATTCGATCCCGTTGGGCGTGATGATCGAAACGCCGTCAGCGGCGATGACAGCTGACCGTTTTGCGCTGGAGGCGGATTTTTTCAGTATCGGCAGCAACGATTTGATCCAGTATACGATCGCAGCTGACCGCAGTAATGAACGCGTGGCGCATTTGTACCGTCCGGGGCATCCGGCGATTTTGCGGTTGATCCGTTTTACGGTGGAAGAGGCACTTAAACAGAATATTCCGGTCGCGGTCTGCGGGCAGATCGCGGAAGATACGCTGATGATACCGTTTCTGGTCGGGTTGGGGGTCAACGAGTTGAGCATGTCCCCCGTGGCGATGCCGTTGATAAAGAAACTTATCCGCAGCTTGTCGATGCATGAGTGCGGCGAATTGGCGGCGAAAGCGATGCAGTGCGATAATTCCGGTGATGTGATGGAGCTTTCCCGGGATATGATCCGCCGTTGCGCTCCGGAATTGCTGGACTTTTGAAAGAAAAGAAGAATAATTGTTTACAGATAATTGAGTTCTTATGGGAAGATTTTTTTATAACTTGTTTCTGCCGCTTGGCTTTTTATTTTTTCTGCCGGAATTGATTTTGAAATACCGGCGGCGCGGCGGCTGGAAAAGTACGTTCGGGGAAAGATTTGCCCACTATGGCTTGCGGAAGAAGGAGTTGAAAAGTTTTCGCGGCGCGATATGGATCCACGCGGTGAGTGTCGGAGAAACTGTCGTGGCGTTGTCACTGATACGCCGGTATTTGCAGCGTTATCCTGATAAGAAGTTCATTCTTTCCACCACGACCACGACCGGGCAGGATGTAGCGCGTTCCAGGTGTCCGGAAAATACCGCGGTCATCTTCTGTCCGATCGATTTTCCGTGGATGGTTCGCAAGGCATTGCGTATTCTGCAGCCTGCGAAACTGGTGATTTTTGAAACTGAGATCTGGCCGAATCTGATTTCGATTGCTGCGAAGAAAAAGATCCCGGTGGTGCTGGTCAATGCGCGAATGTCAGATCATTCTGCCAGAGGATACCGGCGTTTGGGAAAACTGTTTTTTGCTCCGCTGCTGAATAAATTTTCTCTTATCATGACTCAAAGTGCGGTGGATGCTGAACGCTTTGCTTCTGTTTCTCCCCAAGCCAATGTCAAGGTCGGCGGCAATATGAAGTTTGATCAGCAGCTCCCGGAACTGCCTGCAGAAAATGTGTTGTGTGCTTATCTGGGATCTGATCCGGAAAATGTGATCCTCTTAGGTGCCAGTACCCATCCCGGGGAAGAGGAACTGCTGACTGATTGCTATACCGAATTAAAAAAGAGCTGTGATAAACTCAAACTGGTACTCGTTCCCCGTCATGCTGAACGCGGAGATGATGTGGCGGCGATGTTGAAAGCGCGGGATATCCGCTTTGTCCGGCGCAGCAGCAGTTCTTTGCCGTCAGAACCGGTCGATGTGCTGCTGGCAGATACTACCGGTGAGATGCTGCTGTTGATGAATGGTGCCGATGTGGTGATAATGGGTAAAAGTTTTGCCGGTCACGATGAGGGGCACAATCTTATAGAACCGGCTTTGCTCGCCAAACCGGTGGTTACCGGCAATACGCTGCGCAACTTCCGCTATATTCTCAAAGTGATGGAGAACAGCCACGCCGTTCTCTGCTGCGGTGACAACGATCTGCCCGGTATTTTGAAGCAGCTGGCACAATCTGCAGACATGCGTAAGGAGTTCGGTAAACGCGCCTACGATGCTATTGCTGAACATCGCGGCGCGACTGACCGTACCATTGATGCTTTGGAAAGTTTCTGAAATCTGCCGACTCGCCAGGTGTTGTGATGTCTGCAATGCAGCTCAGGCAGACTTTATGGTGCAGCAGCCGCAGCAGGGTGCAAAATTGAAACACCGGCGCAGATTACTTACTTTTCTTTTGCCTCAAGGACGAAAACCCCGCCGATCGCAAAAAGGTTCGGAGTACGTTTGGTCATCCGGGGGTATTTGCCGGAAACCGGGTGTTCCGAAACGATCCTGATCCCCAGATCATTGCAGAGATTGCGGAAATCTTTCAGGGTGCAGAAGTGGATGTTCGGTGTGTCGTACCATTGGAACGGCATGTGGGAACTGCGGGGCATTTTGCCTTTGAATGCCACTTGCAGACGGCACCGCCAGTGACCGAAGTTGATAACGCTGACGGCAGCTTTTTTCCCGATACGCACGATGTCTTTCAACAGTTTATCCGGTCGGCGGGTCTCCTGCAGAGTGTGGCTTAATACCACCAGGTCAAAAGATTGATCCGGCAGATAGTCCAAATCAAAATTGAGATCGCCCTGGATGACCGGTACACCGTTGCCGATGCAGTGGACAATTGAATCCTGATCGATTTCCAGCCCGAGGACGGAAACTTGTTTTTCCTGTTTCAGCCGTCGCAGAAAAATTCCGTCGCCGCATCCGAGATCCAGCACTTTCATCCCCGGTGAAACCAGATCGGCGATGATTTCAAGGTCACGGCGGAAATTGACATCAAAATTAGCTTTTTCACTCATTGGTATATGCCCCCTGCTGATGATGGAGGAAGTCTCTGACCATTCTGCCGAGAGTGTCTACTTCCAACAGAAATGCATCGTGTCCGTAACCGGACTTGATCTCACAGAATGTCACCTCGTTACCGTTATTCAGCAACGCTTCCACGATCCGTTTTGATTGACTGGTCGGGAAGAGCCAGTCGCTGGAAAACGATACCACCAGAAATGCTGCTTTGACCTTTTCAAAGGCTTTCGCAAGGTCGCCGCCGGTATCGGCGGTCAGATCAAAATAATCGGTTGAACGGGTGATGTAAAAGTAACTGTTGGCATCAAAACGCTCCACGAAACGGCGGCCCTGATACTGCAGGTAACTTTCCACGGCAAAATCAAAGTCGAAATCGTAGTCATAGGATCCGGATTTATCCTGCAGTGATCTGCCGAATTTGCGGCTGATGGATTCTTCTGACAAATAGGTGATATGTGCCAGCATCCGTGCCGCAGCAAGTCCGCGTGCAGGAACATCGTCGGCAGTATATTCACCGCCTTTCCAGTTCGGGTCGGCTTTGATCGCTTCGCGGGCGACCCAGTCAAAGGCGATATTCTGCGGTGAATATTGACACGCTGTAGCGATCGGAATGACTGCCTGCATCATATCCGGGTAACTTACCGCCCACTGCAGAACCTGCATACCGCCCATGGAACCGCCGAGGACAGCCAACAGTTTTTTGATACCGAGATGGTCGATCAACTGCTTCTGGGCGCGTACCATGTCGGCGACCGTGATCACGGGGAAGTTCATGTTGTATGGTTTGCCGGTATCCGGATCAATGGATTGCGGGCCGGTTGAACCGGAACATCCGCCGATGACATTGGAACAGATCACGAAGTATTTATTGGTATCCACCATTTTTCCCGGGCCGATCATCTCGTCCCACCAACCGGGTTTTTTATCTTCCGGTGTGTGGCGGCCGCAGACGTGGGCATCGCCGGTGAGGGCGTGAGTAACCAGAACCGCATTGGAACGCTCTGAGTTGAGAGTACCGGCGGTTTCAAAGCGGATATTGACATCTTTCAGGACTCTGCCGCAATCCAGAGCCAGCGGTTCCGGGAGTTTGAAGTCCTGCGGTGTGGTGATGAACACCGGATCATTTGAGTTTTGAGTTTCGATTTTACACTCTCCTGTTAGGGTTTGACTTATAATATAATCTCAAATTGAGGATTTTTCAATCCGCAGTACTTGACAATTAACGGAAAATGCTTTATAGTATCGGCATGGCGGCAGGAATCTGCCGGGTCTGTCATATATTTCAAGGGGGATGGGATGCGGTTATTTGCAGCGTTACTGATACTGTCCTGGGTGCTTACGGCGCATGGAGCGGTATTTTTCATTCCCGGATGGAGAACCGGGTTTCACGGCAGGGACGGATGTGTCCGGATATTGCGCGATGTTTATCCGGGCAAAGAGATCATCGTCAAATCATGGGATTCCATGCAGCCGTGGAGCGTTACCAAACGCAATGCCGATGATTATACCAAAGTACTTATCTCTGAAATTCTTGCCATGCCGGAAAGTGAACGGAGGAATCTGATCATCGTCGGTCACTCCATCGGTGCGCGCATAACGGTGGATATCCTCAATGAGCTTGCCCGCCGTAAACTGCAGATCCATTCGGCGGCTCTGCTCGGCGGGGCACTGCCGGATGATGATGTACGTGTATCCCGGGCGTTGGATGCATTGCGTTTTTTCTGTTCGATCGTCTACAATCCGGATGACTGGGTTTTGAAATATCTTTTTCCGCTGGATCATAAGCTGCACTCACCATTGGGGCTTAACGGTTGGACTGGGCAGGATTACCGGGTATTTGAATCAAAGGCGCGCAGCGACCGTTTCGGATTCTGCAACCACTTCGCCTACATTTATTTGGAGGAACTCGACCGTCTGGTGGAAAAACTTCCGCAGGAACTGCCGGAGGTAAGTGTTATGCAGGATGAAGCGGATGTTGTCCGGATTCCGGCGGATGAGATATTCTGGCAGACCGTCCGGCGTTTCGGCAACTGGCAGCTGCAGAAAAGTTCTTACAATCCGGAAAAGTACCGGATCCTGGACGGCAGAGGGTTCCGGCGTGCGACGGGACAGCGCGTAAAGATGACAGAAGCGTTTGACGATGTCTGCCGTCAGCTGAAGTTTCCGGAAAAATAAATTTTTACAGCTGACTTTTCCGTAATATCCCGGCTTGCGCGAAGAATTTTTCAAAAAATGGACCGGAAATCATCTCGTATGGTTTGCAAATTATTAATTCCGCAGTATATTTGGTTGTGTGTCTTGCTTTTACATCAATCGGTTATAAATTCGGGGATATTATGCAGCAGCAAAGTATTGCAAATGGTGGGGTGCAGTTTGTGCCGCAGATAGCGGTGCAGTATGTGTATTTGGATTTTGACGGGGAATTGACCGATTATAATGGTGAAATATTGACCATTGAGGACGTGGAGGTACGCGATCCCCAGTTGACTCAGGCGCGCATTGCTGACATTCTTGCCGAACTGAATAAAAAATACGCCTCGCAAAATGTAATTTTCGTTACAGAAAAGCCGGAAGCTGCCGAATACTCCACCATTTTTATCGGTAAAACCGAAGCTTTTGACCAATACGGAAACTTTGCCGGATTAGCTGAAACAGTTGATTTCAACAATCAGAACCGTTCCGACAACGCCTTTGTCAACCTTGACTCCACCGCCACAAATGAGCAGATAATTTCCACCATCAGCCATGAAACCGACCACTTGTTAGGCACATTAGACCACGGCGGCGACGAACTGCAAGCCTATGCAGATTATTATACCGCTGTAAATTCTGGAACTACTTATAC
The DNA here is from genome assembly GCA_015061525.1 of Lentisphaerota bacterium. Taxonomy (GTDB): domain Bacteria; phylum Verrucomicrobiota; class Lentisphaeria; order Victivallales; family Victivallaceae; genus UBA1784. The sequence goes on along the minus strand of SUWK01000054.1, from coordinate 2,558 downwards.
CGGACTTGCAATATTTTCCGGTGACGTTGTCGCCGTATATTCCAGTGGAATTGCCAATAATGCTATCGTTCATTCAGGTGGAAACATGGAAGTGTGGTTCGGTGGTGTTGTCAACTCCGTTAATGTAAATAGAGGAGAATTGGATATTTATTACGGCGGACGGAGTTATGATGCAAGCATAAACTCAAGCGGAATATGTCATGTTTTCGGACAGGCGCAAAATACTACTATTCGGAATGGTGGTCGTATATATATAAGCAGTGGAGGTGTTGCTTCCGGAATCAGTTTGTCAAGTGCCTGGATCGATGTGTATTCCGGAGGAGCCATTTATGATGTTGATTTGACCGATGGCTTTGCGGCGGCAAATGCAACAGTTCACTACGGAGGATACGCCAGCGCAGTTCAAGTTAGAAATGGTGTGGATTTTGGAGTATTCGGTTATGCCGAAAATATTTTTGTCAGTGGAGCCGGTCAAATAGTCGGCGATGATTCAGACTTGTTCATCCACAGCGGAGCAAGCGTTAAAAATGTTACCGTTTATTCTGGCGGACATGTGGATGTTTTAGACGGCGGTTTACTGTATGGAAAATTACAGATAATGTCTGATGCTGCAAAAGTTATCGTTTTTTCCGGCGGCATCATTGACTTTACTCTCACCAATCGCAGCAGCTCTGATGGCTATTTGATCAACAATCTTGCATTGATCTCTGGTACGCCAACCTATGCAATTACAGTTTCTGCTAATCAGGGAATCGGTACATATAAATTGGCTCAAGGAGCAAGTAATTTTATCGGTATAACCATTGGAACTGATGGTAGGAATTTTGGTACTCTTTTCAGCAATGGCTCCAGCATCAGCAATGGCAACAATGCTTATCGGTTAACAGAACGCGATGGTAATTTACAGTTGACTGTTACCCGTAATGCCGCTGATTTGAATATCAATAATTATCAGGTTGACAAATCATCTATATCCACATCAGAATCAGTGAAACTAACCTTTACTGTCAACAATACCGGTACAAAAACTACCGCTGACAGCACGTTAAAAATCTATGATGGAGAAAGATTTTTGCGGGAAATCACCGTCAATTCGCTTGCTCCGGATGCAAGCCGAACTTATACAGTCACCATTCCCTCCGGCGAACTCTCTGTCGGGCCCCACAAAATTTATGTAGTTGTGGATGCTAACGGTTCTATCACTGAATCCGATGAAAACAACAACCGCGCGTACCGTACTGTAAATGTGGTAAAAAGAGCGGATCTGCGTATGGCAGAGTACAATGTTTCCAGCAACAGTATCACTACGAAAGATTCGGTGAAATTGACTTTCAAAGTTTACAATGACGGCGATGCCGATGCCCCGGCGAGCATGATAAAAGTTTATGATGGTGACAGACTGCTGCGCGAAGTCGCACTCGGCGAAATCGTTGCAAAAGGCTACCGCAACTGCACCATCACCCTCACTGCCGGAAAACTTTCTGTCGGTACGCATAAGGTAAATGTGGTTCTGGATTCCGGTAACTTGATTGCAGAGTCCAACGAAAACAACAACAACTCCCACCGTACGATTTTTGTAAAAGCCCCCGCCGCCAAACCGGATCTGCGCATGGCGGAGATTGGCTTATCCAAAAACAGCATCACGACGCAGGAGTCGGTCAAATTGACCTTCAAAGTCTACAACGACGGCAATGCCGATGCTCCGGCTTCGACCATCAAGGTTTACGATGGTGACAGACTTTTGCGCGAAGTTGCCCTCGGTGAAATCGATGCCGGAAGCTACCGCAACTGTTACATCACCATCCCAGCCGGAAAACTTTCTGTCGGTACGCACAAGGTCAATGTTGTTCTGGATGCCGGGAATGGCATTGCGGAATCAAGAGAGGATAACAACAACTCCTACCGCACTATCTTTGTGAAAGCCGCCACTGCCCAACCTGACTTGCGAATGGCGGAATACGATGTTTCCAGCAACAGCATCACCACGCAGGAGTCGGTCAAGTTGACTTTCAAAGTTTACAATGACGGTGACGTCAAAGCCGCCGCCTCAACCATCAAAGTTTATGATGGTGACAGACTTTTGCGCGAAGTTGCTCTCGGTGAAATCGATGCCAAAGGCTACCGCAACTGCTATATCACTCTCACCGCCGGAAAACTTTCTGTCGGTACGCATAAAGTCAACGTGGTATTGGATTCCGGAAACTTGATCGCTGAATCCAACGAAAGCAACAACAACTCCTACCGTACCATCTTTGTCAAAGAGCCGGTTCGCTCTCTGGCTGCTGCTGCCAAAGATGACAACAGCTGGGATGTTTGTGGAACCGGCAGCGTGGATGCACTCTGCGGAGGAAACTACGCCGACCTCGGCGAGTGGAGTCTGGAAAATTCTGCCGCACTCACCCGCAGTGCCGCCGATATCCTCACGACTGACAAAGAGGAAAGCCGACTGCTCAACTCCGGCAAACTTGCCGGATAATGACGGTTTTTGTAAAAAGGAAAGTGAGCGGGGAAGAAAACTTTTTGTAAAAAGATTTTCTTCCCCGCACCCCTTCTTTCAA
>SUWK01000053.1 GCA_015061525.1 Lentisphaerota bacterium | reverse complement strand
GAAGAACCCAATGACCCGCAACAGTCACGGGAAGCCCGCTTTCTTTTGCAAAAAAGAAAGCTTGGCAAAGAAAATGAACTGTCGCGCCGCTCCGATGTCGCGGCTTGATCGATTTATTTTTTTTGAATAGCTCTGTTCCCGATATTGGTTGATGCCCTCCGTGGCACGTTCAACGCTCGGGTGCGAGGCGGTTGCCGCCGAGCGCGCAGTCCGCATGCGAATGTACTTTGCAAGCATTTCCATGCGAGCAAAGCCGACGCAACAAATGTTGCGAGGATGAGCGGAGGACGAGCAATAAGCCGCGAGCGACCGGAAAGAGTGCCAAAGGCACTCGCCCCGGGAGCGCAGGCGCAATAACTTAATGGAAGAACCCAATGACCCGCAACAGTCACGGGAAGGCTCTTGAGGGAGGGGAGTTTGAGGGGAGGGAAACGCAGTGTCCCGCCCCTCTCCGCTTTCTTTCGCAAGAAAGAAAGCTTGGCAAAGAAAGTGAACTGTCGCGCCGCTCCGCTGTCGCGGCTTGATCGACGCTTTTTTGGGAAAAAAGCTTGGCAAAAAACTCAGTGGAGTAACATCCGCGTGAATGTTTCTTTCACAAGAAAGAAAGTTTTGCAAAAAAACTCAATAGAGTAACACCCTCCACAACTTGTGTGCGCAATATGTTGTCAACCTATATTGGGAACAGCTCTTTCACAAAAAACCGGCAGTATTTACTCCTTTTTCCGCTTGAAAAATATTGATTTATGATGTATATTAAGCCAATGGTATAATATACACTAATTTCACCTGGAGAAAAAAGCACTATGCGTTACATCGATCAGTTTATGGCGGCGTTCCCCTTTGAGGGGTTGACTTTTGATGATATTTCACTGGTTACCCAGTACTCGGATTTTCTGCCCCATGACACCGATGTGAGTACCTGGTTCTCCCGCAATATCAAACTGAATATCCCCTTTATCAGTGCAGCCATGGATACCGTTACTGAAAGTGAAATGGCGATCGCCATGGCACGTCTTGGCGGTATCGGCGTGATCCATAAAAACCTCTCTCCTGAACGTCAGGCAGAAGAGGTCCGCAAGGTCAAACTCTATCTCAACGGTGTCATCCGCACTCCGGTGGTCTTTCACCCCGATCAGACCGTCGCGGAAATGCTCGCTGAAAAGAAACGCAAAAAATATAACTTCTCCGGTTTTCCCATCGTTGATGAAGCCGGCAAGGTCGTCGGCATCATCACCAGCAAAGATATCAAGTTCCTCACCGATTACAATATCAAAATCAGTGAAGTGATGACCAGAAATCCCATCGCCGCTCCCACGGATACTGCGATTGCGGATGCTTACCAGATCATGCTTAAAAACAAAGTCGGCAAACTGCCGATGACCGATAAAGAGGGCCGACTCACCGGACTTTTCAGTTTCCTCGATGTCCGCACCCTCATCGCCGGTGATGAGCCTGGTTACAACCGCGACAGCCGCCATCAGCTGCGGGTCGCCGCCGCCATCAGCCCCTATGATGAAGTCCGGGCCGATGCGCTGGTCAATGCCGGAGTCGATGCGCTGGTAATTGATACCGCTCACGGTGACTCCAAAGGCGTGATCGAAACCGTTTCCCTCTTCAAGAAACGTTATGACGGCAAAGTGGATATCGTCGCCGGAAACGTCGCCACCGCCGAAGGAGCCAAAGCTCTCGTGGATGCCGGTGCTGACGGTGTCAAAGTCGGTATCGGTCCCGGTTCCATCTGTTCCACCCGTGTGGTCGCCGGTGTCGGTGTGCCGCAGGTTTCCGCAGTCTATGCGGTGCGCAGTGCCATCCCCAAAGATGTTCCCGTTATCGCTGACGGCGGCATCAAACAGACCGGCGATGTGGCAAAAGCGATCGCAGTGGGTGCTTCCAGCGTGATGATGGGTTCCGCACTTGCCGGTACCAGCGAAAGCAACGGTGATGTCATCCTGCATCAGGGCAGAAGCTACGTAACCTACCGCGGTATGGGTTCTCTGGAAGCAATGAAGTGCAACAAAGGCAGCCGTGAACGTTATGGTCAGGATGATGTGGAAGATGACAACGAACTCGTGCCGCAGGGCATTGAAGCAATGGTTCCTTTCCGCGGAGCTGTCCGCAATGTGATCCACCAGTTTGTCGGCGGTCTGCGTTACAGCCTGGGCTACTGCGGAACCAAAACCATCGCCGAGCTTCAGGAAAGAGCCAGGATCGTCCGGGTCAGTGCCGCCGGTCTGCGTGAAGCTCATCCGCACGACGTGGTCATCACCAAAGATGCCCCGAACTACACCTCCAACTCAATTTGAACTATGAAAAAAATCCTTTCATTTCTGTTCCTCTGTTTCGCCGCCATTAATATTATGGCGGCGGAAGTCCGGATCGCGGCAGTCGACCTCGACCGGATATTCAGAGAATATTACAAAAGCCGGATCGCAGAAGAATTCATCAGTCAGCAGGCTGAAGCAGCACGGCTTTATCTCGGTCAATTGAACAGTAAATTGGAAGCATGCAAGGCGGAAGTCCGGCAGTTGGGAACCAACGTCCTCAATCCGGCTCTTGATCAGGCAGAACGGCAAAAAGCTGCCGAAGCATTGAAAAATGCCGAAGCCAAAGTCAAATCCGTCGAAGCGGAAATAACCCTTTACACCCAGGAAAAAATGCGCGATCTTCAGCGCATGGAACAGGATAAGCGCGCCGAGATACTCGCTGATATCCAGAAAGAGATCCGCCGGCGTGCCGCCGCAGAAAATTACGCTTTTGTTCTGGATTCATCCGGAAAAAGCACCAACAATCAGCCGACATTGCTGATCTTCCCGAAAAAAAATGATATTTCCGATGCGGTGATCCGCGAACTCAACCGGCACGCAGCCAAACCCAGAACGGAGAGGAAGTCCAGATGAAACAGATTACGATGACCGCAGCACAGATCTCTGAAATCGTCAATGGTACCGTTTGCGGCGATCCGCAGCGGGAAATCAGTGGTATTTCCGGTATCAAAGATGCCTCCAAAGATCAGTTGAGCTTCGTCAGCAATAAAAAATATGAAGAGATGCTCAACAGTTCCGCCGCCGGTATCGTGCTGGTGTGCAAAGACCTCGCCGGAGCTTCAACGGAAAATCGTTCTCTTGTCATCTGCGATAATGTGGATTATGCATTTGCCAAATTGACCGCACTTTTCGCAGAAGAACCGCCGGCTTTCGTTCCCGGGATCCATCCGACCGCTGCCGTAGATCCGTCGGCAAAGATCGGAGCCAACGTTTCCATCGGTGCCAACGCCGTTGTTGAAGCCGGTGCGCAAATCGCAGACAACGCCGTAATCGGCGCACTTTGCTATATCGGACACGATGTCAGTATCGGTGCCGGAACCATCCTTTATCCCAGTGTTACCGTAATGTACCGCTGTACTGTCGGTGCAAAATGTATCATCCACCCGGGAGTCGTTATCGGTGCTGACGGTTTCGGTTTCGTCCCGGGGCCGCAGGGACTGGTAAAAGTTCCCCAAACCGGCATCGTGACCATCGGCAACGATGTGGAAATCGGAGCCAATACAACGATTGACCGCGCCCGTTTCGGCAAAACCGTCATCAAGGACAACGTCAAGATCGACGATCAGGTTATGGTCGCCCACAACGTCGTCGTCGGTGAAAGCTCCATCCTCGTGGCACAAGCCGGTATAGCCGGCAGCGCGGAACTCGGCAGAGGTGTCATCATTGCCGGTCAGGCCGGTGTCAACGGTCACATCACCATCGGTGACGGCTGTCAGGTCGCCGGAACCAGTTCCGTGGTAAAAAGTCTGCCCCCGGGGCAAATCGTTCTCGGAACTCCCGCTGAACCACAGCGCGATTTTCTCGGGCGTTTGGCTCTGCCTAAAAAAGTGCAGAAGCTGGATGCCAAAATCAAAGAGCTGGAAGCTAAAATCAAGGAACTCTCCAAATAACGATGCGGAGCAGTTCATACATCTTTTTAACGGCGGCACTCTTTGCCGCCGTTTCGTTCTGCAAAGCTGATACTCTGCTGGATAAAGCACGCAGCGGAGATGTTGACGGACAGTTTCAGCTTGGCGGAGAGTATTTTTACGGCAAAAACCGCAAACAAAATCTGCCGCTTGCCCTGTACTGGTTCCGTCGTGCCGCCATTGGCGGTAATCCGGCGGCACAATACAATCTTGCGTTATGTATGCTCCGCGGCTGGGGAATGGAAAAAAATCCTGCCGGGGCATTTTATTTTTTGGAAAAAGCCATGAGTGGCGGCGTGACCAAAGCGGCAGTACCTTACGCGGAACTTTTATTCACCGGAGTTGAAAGCGGCAGATTTGACGATAAAAAACTGCCGGAAATCAAAGCTGATCCGCAGAAAGCAGCGGAGATATTGCGCCGCGCCGCAGATTCAAATGACTCCGATGCGATACTGTTGCTTGCCAGACATCTTTTTTCCGATGCGGTAAAAAACGGCAGAGAAATACGCCTGCTGCTGAAAAAATATACGGAAATAACCCGCAAACCCGATCCGGAGGCTCTGGTCATCTATGCCGCCTGTCTGCGCTCCGGCTGGGGAGGTTTTGCACCGGATGCAGCTGCAGGAGCAAAGATCCTGAAACAAGCCGCAGAACTGAAACACCCCGAGGGCACGGCACAACTGGCGGAAATGTATCTGATGGGCTTCGGGGTGAAAAGCGATCAGGCAACAGCCATGAAACTTTACGACTCTGCCATTAAGCTCGGTTCTCCCCGGGCAATGACCGACATCGGCAGACTGAAACTTGCCGGTTTCGCGGTGGAGCATGATCCGGCAGGGGCATTTGAACTTTTCAGCAAAGCCGCAGAAAAAAAATACTCCCCGGCACAACGGATGCTCGGGGAGTGTTACGCCGCCGGTATCGGTACTGAAAAAGATTTCCCGAAAGCCATTGAATATTTCTGGCTCGCTGCCAAAGCCGGTGATGAAAAAGCCGCATTCACCCTCGGGGAATACTACCGCGACGGCAAAGAACTTGCCAAAGATGAGGCAATGGCATTTTACTGTTTCCAACTGGCTGCCCGTGCCGGACATCCGGGGGCATTGCGGGAAGTCGGTAAAGCATTGATCGACGGCAGGGGTGTTAAAGCCGACCATGCTGCCGGTTTGAAATTTCTCCGCCTTGCCTCCGAAGCCGGCGACCGGGAAGCCATGAGGATACGTGCCGCTATTTCCGGTGCGGATGCATCTTTTCAATAAGCTGTTCCAATTCTCTGACTTTCCCGTGACAGGGACATTTTCCCTGTTTTTCAGAGCAATCGTCAAAACTGACTTTGCCGGAAAGAGCGACCTCGATCTTGGTGAGTTTGCTGCTCAGCTTCCAGAAACCGCCGATAAGGACGACGATCAAGCCGATCCACTCATAAGTAGTCACAACGTTTTTCCTCTCTTTTTCTGCGCGTCGCGCCACGCTTTTCCTCCGGTGACACGCAAGATGAAATAGAACTTTCGCGCCTGCTTGCGTGCGCGGTAACGGAAAGGATTGATCCAGCAGTATTCCGCATCGGCGCAGATAAGCGCATTGGCAAGAAACTCATCATCTGCTTTTTTCCGGTCAGCATCGCTGCCGCCAAGTTCGTACCGCACATCGTGGATGTCGGCAGCAAGCACCAGTGCCGGATTGAATTTACCAAGCAGTTCACGCAAGCTGTCCCACATCCATTGGGCACCGATGCCGTTGCACGCTTTCTGTGCTTCGGGATGTTTCAGCAGTTCCGCTCCGGAAAGTCCGAGATTGACTGCCTGTTCGTATTTATACTGCAATTCTTCTTTGGTATACATTTTTCACCTCACGCTATAGCAAATTTATCATTGAGCTGTGTTATTTCCGCTTCGTTCAACGCCCGGTTGTAAATCAGGATATTACGCATATAACCGTTGAAATTATAGCGGCTGTCGTTGATCTCCCGCGCTCCGAGGACAAGTTGAGGATTGTCCAGAGAACCATTGTAACTGGTTGAGCCGAACAACGTTTTGCCGTTATACACGTAATATGTTGTCCCCCGCCTTACCGCAGTAAATGTGTACCACGTGTCGACGGTAAACGGCACTCTTACATTTTCCGTAAGAAATTCTAAAAACATCGAACCGCCATCGGTCTTGGTTTTAACAAAAAACGTATTACTGTTTCCGGAGTAACCGATAAAAAGCGGGATAGCTTCGTTGATGACCGCAGACGGATTTATGCAGAAAAATACTGAAAACTCTCCGGAACCATCTTTGCAGTCAATCGGTAATGGAGCTGTAGTATTCAGTGTGGCAGTCGGCACAAACCTTGCCGCCTGAATACCCCCGACTGTTTCAAGGCTCACGTTGCGGTTTTTCAAAGTGCCGCCGACCTCTGTTGCCGTGACATCACCGCAAAGCGGAGCGTAAAAAACCAGTTTGTCAGTCGGATAGTCACGCGGCAGACTGGCGATTTTAACTGAAACATCCGCAGAATACACCTTGAGAATTTCCGGTTTGACATCTGCCCAGCTCAACCCGGTGGTCAATTCATTTTCAAAGTTGTAAATGCCATTGCTCAAAACAGCCTTGTAGCCATCCCACGTTTTCGGCACATCAAGATCGATGGTGGTCGTACTTTCCGTACAGCTCATGCCGTCAATCGGCATCCAGTCGCGATCCATCCAAGATGAACCGACACCGCCCATGTATTCTGCTGAATTATTGTAATCCGTGGAAACACCCCATCCGTCAAAAGTGAAATAATAGTAATAACTTGACGCGGTATTTTTATATACCGGCTGTTTGGTGCCTTCAAAGTCTTCAACAGTAAACTCTGTCGGCAGATAAGTGCCGTTGACTGCCGCATTGGGACAGCCGGAAATAACGAAACAAGTGACATCGCGGGGACCGTACACCGCCGCGCACTTGAAAAACTCCATGCCGCCGGAAATATTGCCGGTGCAGGAAATTTCCACAGTTTGCTCCTCGCTGACATAGCCCGGATAAATGGTAACGGTATGGCCGTTGACCGTTGGTGATTGTGCTTCGGGAATTTCAGCGGTACGCACACTTTTGACGTAACCTGCCGGACAAGTCACCTTATTGCCGGAAATGCTCAACTCTCCGGCTTCGGCAATGGTCTTGGTTTTCAGGGTCTTATTATACCCGACCGGGATAGTTACCACGTTTGCCGATACCGTCGGCTCCGCCATCTCCTCAACGGTCAGAGTCTTGTGCCAGTGATAACCGGTTGGAACTGTCACCACGTTGCCGGAAAGCACAGCTTCTGCAGCAGGTACAGCCACCGTGTAATCTGCTGAATAGTAACCTTTTTTGATATAGACCTCATTATCAACACTTACCAGTTCGATATCGACCGGGATATTTCCGTAAATTGGTTTGCCATCAACACCGGCTCCGACTTTTCCCTCAAGGATATCATCTGCCGAAGCTGTGATAAACGGCAGTTCCGTTCCTTCACCGGCAGGCAGTGCGGTCACAGCCGCTGCATAATGGTCAAGTAATTCATCTCCAAGTGCGCCGCCTCTGGCATTGATCGCACTTTTCAAAGCTGATTTTGCCTGCTGTATCCGGATTATTTGTGCTGCAATACTCATATTCAAATCCCTCCGAGAATATCTTCCACCCCGTCAAGCCGGGAACCGATCTCCTGCAAAACCGCCTCCACCGTTTCACCGGTAAAGTAGTCCGCGCTGTCATTTACTGCCAACGCCGCGGCTGTAACCTCTTTTTCTTCCGGAATCATCGCTTCGACCCGGGCGATCTCGGCAGACAAACCGGAAGTTTCATTCCCGACACGGGCGATCTCGGCAGATAAGCCGGAAGTTTCATTCCCGACACGGGCGATCTCGGCAGACAAACCGGAAGTTTCATTCCCGACACGGGCGATCTCGGCAGACAAACCGGAAGTTTCATTCCCGACACGGGCGATCTCGGCAGATAAGCCGTAAGTTTCATTCCCGACACGGGCGATCTCGGCGGATAAGCCGGAAGTTTCATTCCCGACACGGGCGATCTCGGCGGATAAGCCGGAAACAATCGCCTCCACCTGAACAGCCGTGTAATATTCCGGATCACCAGCCACACTTTCATTGCCGCCGCCCAGATAGATCCGGCTGCGTAAAGTTACAGTAAACTGCCAGGCGAAAACCGGTTTTCCGGAAGAATCAAAACCGCCGAGTTCACAAAAAAGTTCTGTTTCCATCCGGCTTTTCAACACTGATGTGATCCGTTCCGTGGCACTGTTGAGCAGCGGAACAGAAAAAACTGTCTTCCCGGAAGCGTCCGTCTGCATTTTCACCCCGGTGGTAATGAGCAGCGGCGGATCGTCACTGTTCTGACAGCTGAAATCAAATGCGCAGTAACAGGATGCCGCATTCAGCTCCTCTGCGGAGTAATCCGGCAGCACCGCACTTTCTCCGGCGGCATCCCGCCGCAGTTCAAACTCCAGCAAATATGCTGTGCCGAGCATAAGTTCCAACGTCACTCCGACAGAGGAACCGTAGTTGTCACACAACTCCGCGCCGGAGTTGCCGATCTTCAAAATCGAACGTATTTTCTGCATAAATTTTACTCCATATAAGTGTAAGGTAAATCCGGGAAATTCTCTTTATAAAGCATAACCTCCCTTTGTTCCAATTGATAACTGACCGTGCGGCGGCTATATTGTGAATCGCTGCCGTTCCACGTATCCCGTGCCGCCTGCACAACTTCTTCCGGAAAGGTGATCTGCCGGTCGGCAGTACCGGAAGAAAAGTCCATGGTGAACTCCTGAAGATTGCCGGAAAACTTCTCTTCCCGATTATCATGCCCGTCGGTCATTTTAATTTTTGAGCGGATTTTCCCGCGGCCGCGCAATTCCGGAGAAATAAAATTGAATCCGGTACCGGGCAAATCATGCACTCCGGGACGGTAGATCCAGCGGTGACCACTGCTTTTTCCGCGCCAGTCGCCGGAATAATAGTCATTTTTGTACCAGTTCGCCAGATGATTGCCAAACTGCATGATCGTTTCATTCCTCAACTGCCAATTTTCCGCGACAGTACCGGAAAAAGTTTCTCCGCTTTCAAAATCCTCCGCCAGCAAATCGGCATTGATGAAAAACCCATTTTCTCTCACCGTATTTTCGATAAACAGCGGCATCGGATAACGGATGACATCGTTGATCAGCTTTGCTGCAGCATGGATAAAATCGGTAGTCCGGTAACACCGGCTGGGCAGATATTCCGGAGTCATGAAAAATGCGTATCCGTTGATCCCCCATCTCTCAAAGCGCGGATCATCCGGAGCTGACAGCTGTTCAGGAGTTTTCAGACTGCTCCATTTGCCGAAATATTCTTCCTCAAACGAACACTCCACCAGCAGCCGCAATATACCGCGCATCTTGCTGATCAAAGTGGAAATTCTTTGCTGATTGGCAGGCTTGAATGGGACTTCCGGCAGTTTGAGATCCACCATTTCAGGAAGTCCGTAAAATGCCATCCGTTCGGCTGTCGCATCACAAAGAACATTCCATGCAGAAGGCACCGGTACAGGTAAATCGCCCAGCCACTTCATGACAGATACCAGTCGTTGCCGAAAACCAGACGTTCCATGGTTTTCAGTACTTGTGTAACTCTGCCGGCACGGAAGGTGCCGAGCAATTCTCCGAAAACCGCATCACCGGCAAATTCCGTACCGATTCGCGCTGAATAACGTTTGTTCTCTGCATCGTAGAAAAAAAGCAGATATATGTACCATAAATTTTCAGCATCCAGTGTCAGAACTGCGTTTGCGATATTTCCCAACCCGGGAACATCCGTATATCCGCAATCAGGCACACCGGGAGTTTTGCCGTTGACAATTTTCAGAGTAACTGCATCGACAGCCTGCAGCTTAAAAAGTCCGTTATACTCTTCCTGTGGAAGTGCCGGTCCGGAACCGCCGAGAATGACCAGACCCGGCAGAGCATTTTCCGTATCCGGCAAAAGCAGTACCAGAGCATTGCCGGAGTCAGCAGCACACAAACCGGAATTTACCGGCGAAACAAATTTACCACTGCCGGTAAAATGTGCCGGAGCAATTCCGGACATGATCAATTTGCCATATTCCCCCGGAGCGGTTTCGCCCAGAGCGATCCCCCACGGCAGATCATCATTGACCGCCGGGACTCCGTTTACCGGACAATTACCGAAAAATCTGCCCAACTGCTCTTCACTGTTTCCGGCAGCCCCGATGACCGACACTCCGGAAAAAGCATTTACCGTTTCCGTGGAAGTGTTGATAAAATCTATCGTCAGCGTGCCGTGAAAAACCATTTTTTCCTGCGGATCATGCTCTATTTGTCCCCGCAGCAGTGCGTTGAGCTGATTGTAACGCGCCGCCGGTTCGGCCTGCCACGGCTCCCCCGGGGATACATCGTTGAAATTCACAATATTTACTCCTTTTTTCAAATTACAGATCCAGTGCGGCAAAAGATGCCCTTTCGTACAATTTGCTGACATGAACGGAGTGGATCCCGCTGCCGGAGGGTGACGGCAGCATCCACAGATGATCCCAGCCGTCGACATGCCCGATATTCACCCCTGCCGCCCGGCGTTCTCCTCCGGGACGAATGCTGAAGCGGAAAGTAAGATCACAGAGTTCCTCACCGTTTCTTCCTTCAAAAGGTTCGCTTTTTATCATACCGAGAAAGAGAACTTCACCGGCGTGCCAATTGTGGAAAGTTTCGGAGTTGACTTTTCCGACCAACCCGGAAATGAGCCGCAGATAAGTACGTGATTCGGCTTTGCTTTTCCGGAAAGTTGCAATGCAGTGCAAGTTCATATCCGGCGTGTACACCGGTACTCTGCCGGATTCTGAGGCCGATCCGTGCAACCCGTTCCAGTCGATAAGGTTCCCCGGGGAAAGCGTCGGAGCTCCACTATCGACTTTCACCGATTTCAGACACCCCAGAGAATACTTTGTCCAGTCACGGTTGGCGTTGACTTCCACGCGCCACACCCGGTCTCCGGAGTGTTTCCACCGCCGGGAAGAGCGTCCGCCGGAAGTTGTTGAGCGTTTGCGGTAATTTACCGCTATCTCCACGATGCCGCCGCCCGGAGAACGGATGATCTCCACGGAATCTTTGGGGACACTTTCCCAACTTTCCGGAGCGGTATCATAGACCTCTTTAAGCACCCGGTCAAGAGCGTTGAGATCGACCTCTGATACGATGTAAGATACTCTGGCGCGTTCACACTTGCCGTCACGGTCAAGTTTGCGCTGTTCGCTGACAGATCTTTGGATCTTCATATTTTGATTTCTCCTGTTACGAATATTCCACCGGATCATCTGCACTGCTTTCCAACAGTTCAAGGATCCGGTCAAGTTTGCCGGAAAGGGTCTCCAGCAGTTGTTTCAACTCATTTGTGCTCATTTTTCGTCCTCCGTAAAAAAAGCCATTCACCGGGAGCTTTTGAAAATGCCCCCCATTATCAGCAGCGATTGTCAACACAAAAAACACAGCTTTTTGCAAATAAAGACTTGAAAAAAGTTGATTTCGGGGTTATTTTAATAGACCGACAGATTAAGTTGTGGTATAATGTCTGCAGATGAGAAGCATCTGCGGCAAAAAATTTTTTAACGGTAATAACTAAAAACAGGATGAAACGAAAATGAAAAGAACTTTTCAGCCCTCAAACCGCCGCCGCAAACGCCGGCTTGGATTCTTCGCACGTATGGCTACTGCCGCCGGCCGTAATGTAATCAGACGCCGCCGTCAGAAAGGCCGCGCCCGGCTGACTGCCTGATCCGGTGCAACGTGTCTGCCACACCTGCCGGAGCGGATTGCCGCAGCGATATCCGTTTCCGCCTGAAAAAGAGGGAAAAACTGCGTTTTAAATCCCAGTTTGACCAAATCCGGTGCGACGGAGTTAAAAGTGTCGCTCCCGGTATGGTGGTGGTGGTCGCCCCATCCCCGGAAAACCGCTTGGAATGCGGTGTTATATGCAGCAAAAAATACAGTCTGCTGGCTGTTGTCCGCAACCGGGCAAGACGCCTGATGTGGGAGAGCTTCCGGATGTTGAAACCGGAACTCTCCCCATGTCGCATATTGCTGATACCACGCCGCAAGATGAAAGGATACAAACAGATTCAGGCATTGGAGGAACTGACGGATATCCTGAGCAGTCAGCATGTACTGCGAAATCCCTCAAAAAATCCCCCGCCGCCGGAGTCATGATCTTTCTGATCAGAATATACCAGAAAGCGATATCTCCTTATCTGCCGTGCCAGTGCAGATTTGAACCGAGCTGCTCGCATTATGCAATTGATGCGTTCCGCAAACGGGGGTTCTGGATGGGTATGCTGCTCACCGCGTGGCGGTTGATGCGTTGCCAGCCTTTTTGCAAGTGCGGATTTGACCCGGTACCGGAAAAAGGTTTCCGGTCAAAAACTCTGCAAAATCATCAAAATTCCCGGTAAATAAATGAAATTTGACAAACAGACTATCATCGCATTGGCAGTGTGTATGATTTTGATGCTGGCATGGCCCAGTATCTGCCGCCGTTTCGGGTGGGCACCTGCGGCTCAGGACAAGGTTACGGAAGAAACTGCCGGTCAGGCTCCTGCTGCTGAAACAGAGAACAAAACTGCTGATACCGATGCCGGAGAAAAAACTCCGGAAAACAGCGAAAAGCCCGCCGCTGAAAAAGCCGTTGCCGAAGTTCAGAGCGTTATTCCGGATGATTGCCGATTCGGTAATGCGTATTTGGATATGACCTTTTCCGCCCGTACCGGTGCGATCAGCAAAATCAGTTTCACCAAGCACGGAAACAACGCCCGGACAGAACCGGTAGCGATCAATGATGCCGGACTTTTTGAGCTGATCATCGCCCGGGGTCACGTCTCAGATATCACTGTAACCCGGAATGATGACGGTTCGATCGAAAGTACCCGGATCATCACTCTTCCGCAAGGCAAACTCCTGCTCAAACAGATTTTTACAGTTGAAAAAGATTACATCATCAACTGCAGTTACGCTTTGACCAATATCGGCAGCAAACCGCTGGAATTGAATAATTCAGTCGTCCGCGGCGGTTCGATGGCCCCGTGGCACACCTTTTCCGGCGACAAGTTCCGTACCATGTCCCACCGTCTGGATCTGATGACCGGCGACGGCGATTTGAAAGATATTGACGGCGATGAAGATGCTGAAGATTACTTTTTTGCCGATCCGCCGATGGTAAAATGGGCATCGGTCAGCAGCAAATATTTCTGCAGCGTACTGAAATCTGCAGACGGAAAAGATTTCCGTCTGTGGCAGGAAAAGCCCCGCAAAACCGTTACAGATGCCAGAGAGAAAGAGTTTAATTTACTCACCATCGGTGCAAAATTGCCGGAAATGAAACTCCAGCCCGGCAGTACTGCGGAATTTACGTTTTCCACCTACACCGGTCCGAAATCCGGCGATGCGCTCGGCGCATTTGCTCCCAAAGGCAATCAGGTGCTTCACCTTGCATGGGGGCCGCTGAACTATCTGGCAAGATTCCTGATGTGGGTATTGAATCTGCTCTTTTCCATCTGTCACAGCTATGGTGTCAGCATCATCATTCTGACTATTCTGGTGCGTGCCGCATTCTACCCGTTGACCAGCAAAGGCAACGAGTCCATGCGCAAAATGCAGAAAGTCCAGCCGCTTTTCAAGGAACTTAAAGAGAAATACAAAGATGATCCGCAGCTGCTCAATCAGAAAATGACCGAGTTGTACCGCAAAGAGGGCATCAATCCGCTCGCCGGATGTCTGCCGATACTGCTGCAGATCCCCATATTCTTTGCCCTTTACGCCATGCTGGACAATGCGATCGCCCTGCGTCATGTATCATTTCTCTGGGCGAAAAACCTGGCAGCGGCTGACACGGTGTTCTCTATTCCGCTCGGCTTTACTCTGCCGTTTGCCAATATCAGTGCCATTCCCATCAATCCGCTGGTGCTGATGATGACAGCACTGATGGTAGTTCAGCAGCGCATGACTCCGATGTCCATGGATCCGGCGCAGAAAAAAATGATGGTGATGATGCCGGTGATCATGCTGCTTTTCCTTTACGATCTGCCGTCCGGCTTGACGCTTTACTGGACGGTAAGCAATATTTTCAGTATCATTCAACTCTGGCTGCAGCAAAAACGCAACCGCGCCCTGCAAGCCGCCGGCAACGGTCAGGGCAAATAACATTTAAGGAAGAAAAAAAATGTCAGAAAACCCCAAATTCAACGAGTACAAAGGGCAGATTTTGGAGATGCTTGTCCGGATGTTTGACTATCTCGCCCTCAATGGCGATTTCAAAATCGAGGAAAAAGGTTCCCGTATCGGAGTGAGCATTTCCAGTGACAACGCCGGCAGAATCATCGGCAGAAAAGGTCAGACGCTGGAAAGTTTGCAACTGCTGGTCAACCGGATGATGTTCAAACTGGATGAGGAGTGTCCCCACATCACTTTGGATATCGACGGTTACGCAGCCGGAGACCGTGAATCCAAAGAGGCCCGCAACGAAGGTGATGAAAACGCTCCGCAGGGACGTGAACGCGGCGAATACCGCCGCCGCTCCCGCCACGATTCCGCTCCGCGCACCACAGTGGAACAGCTGGAAAAACAGGCGAAAGACAGCGCGAAAGAGGTCAAACGCTGGGGCGAACCGGTAAAACTGCCGGAAATGAATGCCCACGATCGCCGGATCATTCACATCACATTGAAAGATGATCCCGAAGTGACCACCGAGTCCATCGGTGACGGTGCGATGAAAAAAGTTGTCATCTCTCTGAAAAAAGCAGATGAATAAGTTATTGTGACTTTTTCGAAACTCAAATGCACCTGCGGAAAATAATTTCGCAGGTGCATTTGCTTTTATATACAATCAATGCTATATTTATAAAGTATCATATATTGGATTTAATTATAAGGAATTACACTATGATCACCATCACCTGTCCAAACTGTAATGCGGCGATGAATTGCGAAGAATCTGCTGCCGGTCAGACCGTCAGATGCTACGCCTGCCAGACTGAAATCCTCGTGCCGGTCTCTGCGACCACAGGTAATTCAATGTTCAGCAATGTAATAAAACGGCTGCCGTCCCTGCCCGGCATACCTGAAATAGATAAGGAACGGCTCAAAGTTACAGTACGGAGCAATCTCGCTCTGATTTTGAGTATTGCAGCTTTGATTCTGGCAGCTCTGACTGCACTGTATTCCGTCTTCGGCGGGGGTTCCACCCTTGATGATCTGCAGATAGATTTCAAAAAAAATCCGGAAAAAGCTGCCCGTGAATTTTTCAAGCAGGAGCTTTTACAAAAAAGCATAGGATCGGATGCTGCCGGGTATTTCTGGCAGAAAAACTATAAAGATGCGGTGAGCGACGCTGAAATAGATCTCTTTGAAGAAGAAGATGGCATGTATATTGCGGCATTCGTCAAATCCCGGGTTGCAAAAATCGACATCTACAAATCATACCTCATGATCCGCAACCGGGATGACTACTATGTCACCTGCGGTTTTGGCGACTTTGACAAAGCCGGTAAAAAATGGTTGGAAAGAGTCCACAAAAAACAATCCGAATACCGCGAAAAAGATGAATCTTCAGATATCGACTGATTTGCAGGGGCATTCAGCAAAATCGAACTGACACCGCTGAATGTACGGTGAGCTGTAATGCGGTAACACCCGCGGATATGTTATAAATCGAGGACGTCGGCAGAACCACCGAAGTTTTCGAGGGCTGTTCCGGCGAGGTAAAGAGAACCGGAAACGATCACTCTCTTATCTGTCCCGGCGAGAGCTTTTTTCACAGCCTGAACAGAATCGTACTCAACTTGCGAAGGCAATGCGGTCATACCAGTCAATTCCTCCGGGGGAAAGGCAGCTCTGCCGTCAGCACCGGGAACAGTAAAAATGTATTCAGAGGCGATGGAATCCAGGTATTTCAAACACTCCGGAGCCTGTTTGTCACCGAATGCGGCATAGACTATGAAAAATTTTTCCCGGTCATAACGCTCTTTGACCGCTTCGGTCAATGCCCGTACTCCATCCGGATTATGTCCGCCGTCGATTATCAGCCGGTCAAGGTGCTGAAACCGCGCGGGCCAGCGGACAAGGCTCAATGCAGACAAAGCGGTATCCAAATCAAAGTTCCAGCGTGGTGCGAAATAATTCAGAACCTCATAAACCATGCGGAAGTTTTCCCGCTGCATCCTGCCGGGAAGCGAGAGGGAGATCCTTTTGCCGTCATATTCAAAAATCTGACAGATCCCACTGATCCCGGAGAGTTCCGGAACGGCAGCCCGGGGAGGAAACACCGGTGATGCAAGCTCTCCGGCTTTGGCGTATATGACCTCTTTTGCCTCATCGGGCAGCACTCCGTGAAAGAGCGGAACAGCCGGTTTGATTATCCCGGCTTTTTCCCCGGCGATCCCGGCAAGAGTATCGCCCAGATGCCCCTGATGGTCAAGTGCGATATTGGTGATGATACTTGCCTGCGGAGTTACGATATTGGTGGCATCCAATCTGCCGCCCAATCCGGTCTCCCAGATGACTACATCGGTTTCGGCATCAGCGAAAATTTTCATCGCCAGAACAGTGGCAAATTCAAAATAACTGTAACTGCCGCTGCCGGCGGCACGTGCAAGAATTTCACCGGCACGGTTGAACTCCTCTGCTGCCACAGATTTGCCATTGATACGGAAACGTTCGCGAACATCGATCAGATGGGGCGAAGTGTAGAACCCGGTTTTGAATCCGCATTCCCGGAACGCGCGTTCCAGCATCGCCCCGGTGGAACCTTTGCCATTGGTTCCGGCGATATGGATAAAGCGCAGAGATTTTTCCGGATGTCCGGCGCGCTCCATAAGTTCACACGCGGCATCCAGACCGAGCCGGATCCCGAACATATTGAGCGAATTGATGTAGTCAGCAGTATTGAACATGAATATCACCGCTTGATGCATGGCGACCACGCCGGATCAAAAAGTTCCGTTCCGGTACGGAGCAACTCCCGCTCTCTGCCGGTTCTGGTATCCACGATCCAGAGTGAAGATTTGCCGTTGAGCGTACGTTTGCAAACCACCTGCCGGTTGTCCGCCGCCCAGCCGGGGGATTCCCAGCTGCCTTTACCTTTGGTAACGATCTCATTGCTTTGGGTATTGAGATCGTAAACAGCCAGAGCGTAATTGGCGTAACGTGACGTACGTGTGGCGTAAGCAATTTTTCCGTTACCGCTCCACGAGGGAGTGACGGCATCTATACCCACACTGGGGAGCATGGTCAGATTTGAACCGTCGGCATTGGCAATGAAGATACGCGGATTGCCCCGGCGGTCACTGACGAAGGCGATTTTCTTACCATCCGGACTCCAACAGGGAGAAGCCTCCACCGCGATGCCGCGGGTCAATCGCCGCTGATATTTTCTGCTCAACCCCAATACATAGAGATCAACCTGCCGGTCAGGGCTCAAAATAACTGCCATATATTGCCCGTCCGGCGAGATGGCGGCACCGGTATTGATACCCCGGAAAGAGGTAAGTATCCGGCTTTTACGGGGAACGGCAACGGTGGTTTCCACAATATCGATACCGGTTTTGGCATATTTGGAAAAACAGATGGTTTTTCCGTTCGGACTCCAGCACGGCTCCACATTGAGAGTAGCGTAATTGGTTATCTGTTCAATATTTCCGCCGTCGATATCACAGGTGAAAATGTTGCGGATCCCCGGGCTGGTCTGGGCACAGAACGCGATCCGGCTGCGGCAAAAACCCTCCACATCCAGATCCTCAAAGAGTTTTTTCAAAATGGTATCCACTATGATTTTGGCTGTTTCCCGGGCATTTCCGGCGGCATTGAACCGCCACCCGGTGATCCGTTGGGTTCCCTGATAGACATGAAGATCCACGGAGTTTCCGTTCCCGGCTGCTTTCAGAGTGTAATCCGCCTCCCTGCCCGGCTGAACCGGATCGAACCAACCGCAAACGGCAAGAAAACGTTGGATATTGCTGCTCAAATCAGCCTGAAGGTTCCCGGCTGAAAAAGTGAATGTCGGATTTGCTTGAGCCTTCTTTCTCACCACGATCTCCCGGGCGGTAACGGTCAGCGGCAAGACGGCGGCAGCAGCGAAGCAGGCAAGAACAAAAAAACGTTTTATCATCGCGAACAGGACTCCTTATGGTTGATGGTTATACTTGTCTTATAAAAATAATACCAATTCAGTAATTTTTCAATACCGTTTTCAACGCAGAGATAAAAATTTCCGCATCCTCCATGGAATTTGCCGCGCCGAAACTCAACCGCAGCGCGCGGAAAGCTTTTTTCGCATTGAATCCCAGCGCAGTCAGAGCCGCTGACGGTGTTGAACTTTCCGCGCTGCAGGCACTGCCGGAAGCAGCATAAACACCGTATTCCCCCAAAGCACGCACCACTACGGCAGACTCCTGATAAGGCAGCATCAGATTGAGGATATAAGGAGAGATTTGAACACCATCTTTCATGGTGGGAAAAATGTCAAATTTCTGTACTTCACTGCGGATAAAGGCATTGATCTGCGAAACACGCCTGAAGTTTTCCGTCATATTTTCCACAGCGTTTTCCAAAGCGCGGGCCATTGTCAGGATCACCGGCACGGTCACGCGGCCGACAGCATAATCGTGATGACGGTATTCTGAAGCGTGTTTCAAAAGTTTTTCCGTAAATCTTCCCTGCGGTGCAAGCAGCATGGCAGCTCCGCCGGGGGCACCGAATTTCACACCGGAGATCACCCATACGTCAGCAGCTTTGGCAAGCGGAATTTTTCCCGCCGCCTGAACAGCATCAATCATCCGGCATCCCGGAGCAGCTGCAGTGAACAACCCTGCAGTATCCTGAATGATGCCAAGTTCACTTTGCACCTGATGGAAACACCCCAGTTCCGCTCCGGAAACGTCAGATTCAATACGGACAGCTCCGTCAGATGCCGCCGGAAGCAGCCGGGTATTGGTAAAGCGGTTCAAATTTGCCAGCAGAGCCGGATGTTCCAAAACAGATGTCACACTGTCAGAAAACTCCGGAAAAACAGCCAGCAGCCGGAAAAGTTCCGTGGCACTGTTCCCCCAGATGACCGGATAATCATCCCTGCCGAAAAGAGCCAGCGAGATCCGCAGTCCGGCATTCAGTACCGCTTTTCTGCCGCGGTAAGCCAAAGCATGGATCGCCTCGGAATTGGCGAAAAATTCCAGACTTTCCGCGGTGAAAAGTTCCATCAGCTGTTTTTCCGGCACGGATGCTGACGCATGATCGAAATAGACCTCTTTTTTCATTATTTCCCCAACGTGATTTTCTTTTTGCAAAGCTCTGTTCCCAATATAGGTTGACAACATATTGCGCACACAAGTTGTGGAGAGTGTTAGCAGCGTTCAGTTTGCCTGAGGGGCGGGACACTGCGTTTCCCTCCCCTCAAACTCCCCTCCCTCAAGAGCCTTCCCGTGACTGTTGCGGGTCATTGGGTTCTTCCCTCAGAGGTATGCGCCG
>SUWK01000052.1 GCA_015061525.1 Lentisphaerota bacterium | reverse complement strand
TAATGGAAGAACCCAATGCCCCGCAACAGTCACGGGAAGCCCGCTTTCTTTTGCAAAAAAGAAAGCTTGGCAAAGAAAATGAACTGTCGCGCCGCTCCGATGTCGCGGCTTGATCGATTTATTTTTTGCACAGCAGTATGCGGCAAGCCCGGGTTTTGCAAGGAGCAAGCAAAGGAGCATACTATGTATGTGACTGCGCGAGCAACGCCAGCAAGGCGCGGGATTGACCATAATGCAAAGCAAAAAACGCTTTTGAAAAGAAGCTTTGCAAAACCCAAGTGGAGTAACATCCGCTGGGTTTTTCTTTTTGATGCCCTCCGTGGCATGTTCAACACACGGGTGCGAGGCGGTTGCCGCCGAGCGCGCAGTCCGCATGCGAATGAACTTTGCGAGCATTTCCATGCGAGCAAAGCCGACGCAACAAATGTTGCGAGGATGAGCGGAGGACGAGCAATAAGCCGCGAGCGACCGGAAAGAGTGCCAAAGGCACTCGCCCCGGGAGCGCAGGCGCAATAACTTAATGGAAGAACCCAATGACCCGCAACAGTCACGGGAAGCCCCTTGAGGGAGGGGAGTTTGAGGGGAGGGAAACGCAGTGTCCCGCCCCTCTCCGCTTTCTTTCGCAAGAAAGAAAGCTTGGCAAAGAAAGCGGATTGTCGCGCCGCTCCGCTGTCGCGGCTTGATCGACGCTTTTTTGGGAAAAAAGCTTTGCAAAAAACTCAGTGGAGTAACATCCGCGTGAATGTTTCTTTCGCAAGAAAGAAAGTTTTGCAAAAAAACTCAATAGAGTAACACCCTCCACAACTTGTGCACGCAATATGTTGTCAACCTATATTGGGAACAGAGCTTTTTTTTTATATCGTGCCGGTATTGACAAAACAAAAGTACAGGATATATTATCAGTATGTTTCCATTACCAACCGCTTGAAAGGGACAATATATTGTGGCTGCAGTTATCAGAGAAAATGAACTTAAATTCATAGAGTCTTTACCGAAGTTTTTTCAAAGTGCAGTTTGGATACCTTCGGAAAACAGCCGGATTCCCCGGGTGTCGCAAATTTTTCTGCAGAACGATGATTACAACTGGCATATCAATGACTGTTATATTTTTACCTATTGTCTCCGCGGCAGCAAAAGATTGTTCATTGCCGACCGGGAATTGGAGCTGACTGCGGGGGAGGCGGTTATTCTGCCGGTCAATATCCGACATAATTTTTGCACGGCATCTCTGGAAACGCGGGTGTTGCTTTTTTGCTTTTATTCAGGTTTAAGCGAGAGTGTCGAACCCAAAATTACCGGAGAATGTTTCACCCCGTCTTCAGAGGAAAAGAAGCTTTTGTTTTCAGCAGCCCGCTCATTCATTGCCGGAGCGGATAATTTAGAAGCATCACTCTATTTTGCCATTGCACTTAACCGTTTTATCCGCAGGTGCTGTCCGGATCCGGTGAAAAAAAACTTTCCGGGCAATGACTGCGAGAAGATCCATCAGGCAAATATGATCATTCAGGAAAATTTGCACCGGAAACTGACACTGGCTGAACTGGCAAAAGCATTGAGTGTTTCGATAAGTACTCTGCAGAAGATGTTTTACAGTAAAATGAAGTGCAGCGTCGGGAAGTATATACTGAACCAGCGGCTGTCCAAAGCGGAAAAACTGTTGCGTTCCACCGGAATGAATCTCGGGGAGATAGCTTTTGCCATCGGGTTTGAATCTGAAACTACTCTCCGGAGGGCGTTAAAACGGGAAACCGGCTGTTCTCCGTCCCAGATCAGAAAAGCTGCCCGTGGTATAATTGTTCCCGGAATCGCACTGAAATCCAACGGATTCCCTTCCGTCAGCAAGTAACGTTGAAGCGGCAATAAAAAAAAACGCAGACGGAAAATCCATCTGCGCTGTGTTCCAAAATTGGAGGCGTGGATCGGAGTCGAACCGATCTACGCGATTTTGCAGACCGCTGCCTAACCGCTTGGCTACCACGCCTCGTTATGTCATATAAAATAACCCTGATTCGCTATTTTGTCAACCCCTTTTTCATAAAAAAAACGTTTTTTTTATATTTCTCTTGAAAAATACACCTTTATATACTATATTAAATGTTTCAACAACAGGTTAATTTTTCCGCTTGATAAAGGAGGAATCAATTATGGCAAAAAAATTTCGTATAGAGATCGCTGCCGATGAGTGCAAAGGCTGCTACCGCTGTCTGGCGGTCTGCCCCAAAAAACTTATCGCCCGCGGTAAAGAGCTGAATATTCAGGGCTACTTCGCGGTCATCGTGGAGAATCCCGGCAACTGTATCGGCTGCGGTTCATGCTTCTACCAGTGTCCCGAGCCCGGCGCGATCACTATTTTTGAGGAGGAGTGACCTATGGCTTACAACAAACGACTTTTGCTCAAAGGCAACGAAGCTGCCGTTTACGGTGCTTTGCTCGCCGGATGCGACTGCTATTTCGGTTATCCCATCACCCCCGCCAGCGAAATCGCCCAGGCGGCGGCTCTGCTCTTTCCCAAACTCAACCGTACTTTCGTTCAGGCAGAGTCTGAGATCGGTGCCATCAACATGGTCATCGGTTGTGCCGCTGCCGGCAGACGCACCATGACCGCCAGCAGCGGTTTGGGAATCAGCTTGAAACAGGAGGGCATGAGCTATCTTGCCGCCTATGAAATGCCTGCTGTCATCGTTGACGTGACCCGCGGCGGCCCCGGTCTGGGTAACATCGGTCCGGAACAGTCCGACTATTTCCAGGTCGTCAAAGGCGGCGGTCACGGCAGTTACCGCTGTCTGGTCTTCACGCCCAACAGCGTGCAGGAGATGTGCGACATGGTCTATCAGGCATTCCCGATGGCAGAAAAATACCGGATGCCCGCCTACGTACTTACTGATGGTGTCATCGGTCAGATGATGGAGAGTCTGGAACTGCCCGAACCGGTCAAATACGATTATGATCCGGAATGGAAAATGGGCCGCCGTGTCAACGGTGAAGCCAACATCATTTCCAGTATTTATATGGAATACAACGATCTGGAAGCCCTCAACCACCGTTTGCAGGATAAGTACGCTCTGATTCAGAAAACTGAACAGCAGGTCGAGGAGATCGCCGTGGATGATGCAGAACTGGCGATCGTCGCTTATGGTATCAGTTCCCGCGTGGCGCAGGGTGCGGTGGAGATCCTCCGTGCTGAAGGTTTGAAGGTCGGTCTGATCCGTCCCAAAATGGTCTTCCCGTTCCCGCAGGACAGCCTCAAACGTGCCGCAGAGCATGTCAAAGGTTTCCTCTGCTGCGAACACAGTGCCGGTCAGATGATCGAAGATGTCCGGTTGAGCATTGAATGTAAACGTCCGGTCAATCTCTGCAACCGAATGGGTGGTAATCTGCTTACCGTCGCTGATGTCTGCGACGCCGCCCGCAAGATGCTGAAGGAGGTCAAATAATGAGCGAAAAAGTTAAATTCGGCCGTTCAAAAGTCTTTTTTGATACTTTCCACCGCCGTCCCGGTCCCATTAAAAAGAATATGCACTACTGCCCCGGCTGCGGTCACGGTATCCTGCATAAACTGGTGGCTGAAGCCATTGAACACTTCGGGATTCAGGAAAATACCACGCTGATCGCGCCGGTCGGCTGTGCCGTGTTTGCCTACTACTACTTCAACGTCGGCAGCATCTCTGTGCCGCATGGCCGTGCGCCCGCTGTCGGTACCGGTGCCGGACGTGCCAATCCGGAATCCTACGTCATCAGTTATCAGGGTGACGGCGACCTTGCTGCCATTGGATTCAATGAATTTCTGCAGGCTGCCAACCGCGGTGAGAAAATGACGGTCTTTTTCGTCAACAACTCCAACTACGGTATGACCGGCGGTCAGATGGCTCCGACTACTTTGCCGGGACAGAAGACCACCACCAGCCCCTACGGCAGAAATCCGGAAACTGAAGGTTATCCCACTCCGGTATGTGAGATCGTCAATTCTCTGACTGCTCCGGTGTATATTGAGCGCGTTGCTCTGACTACTCCCGGCAGAGTTGCCGCCGCCAAAAAAGCGGTTTACAAAGGCATCCAGAACCTCAAGGAGCGCAAAGGATTCTCTCTTATCGAGGTGGTGGCTCCCTGTCCGATCAACCTCAAAATGAGTGCTGATCAGGTCAATGAATTCATTGAAAAACAGATGCTTGACTATTTCCCGCTCGGCTGTCTGCGTGATAAGACTGCGGAACTTCCGGAAGGCAAACTGCCCCCGCCGGTCATCCGCGATGAAGAATCTGTCCGCGAGATCCTCTTCCCAAAACGCAACGAGAATGCGGTGGCGGCGGATTTCCGCAACACTTCCGATATCTTCGATTCCGAATTGCGCGTGAAGATCGGCGGTTTCGGCGGTCAGGGTGTTTTGAGTTTGGGCGTGATGCTGGCGAATATGGCGCGTTTGCGCAACTTCAATGTCAGCTGGATGCCCTCCTATGGTCCGGAACAGCGCGGCGGTGCCGCCTGCTGTGCTGTCACTGTCAGCCGCAAAGCGATCCCGTCACCCATCATTGACCGTGGCGGCAATCTGCTGATCGCCATGACTCAGGCGGCGTTTGACAAATACATCGGTGAATTGCGTGAAGACGGTATTCTCATCTACGACCATACCGCCGTCAAACTTCCCGAATTGCCCGCTTCGATGAAGACCTATGGTATTGATGCTCTGGATATTGCCGGCAACCAGCTTGGCAACTCCAAGTTTGCCAACAGTGTTCTTATCGGTGCTCTGGCAGCGGTGCTTGCCAAGAACGGCATGAATGAAGCCGATCAGGCGGACTTCTCCCGTGCCTTTGAAGAGGCGGTCGCCGAAAAATTCGGTAAGAAACCCGGAGCGGTGGAAGCCAACATCAACGCCTTCAATGCCGGTCTTGCCGCGATGAAGTAAGTTGATGATGTATTGAATCAATGGGGGGTGCTGCAAAACTCAAATCCTGCAGCACCCCTCTGTTTTATTGGTGCGTCAAGGTGAAAAATGCGGAATAATGTTTTTTCAGAAAAATTTGTCCGGCTGATGATTTTCTGTGCGGTCATCTTCGTTGGTATGATGCTCCCGGCGGCGGAGGAGCTGCTGAAAGTTAAAGAGATGACACCCGGTTATACCGGAAAATTCATTTGGGGGATGTTTACTGAAAAACGGCGGCTGAAAGATATTCTTCCGCTCAAAGCTGATTTGCCGCAATATCCGGATGACCATAAAGTAGAGATCATCCGCTATATCACCTGCGGTGGAATCGGTGAAAAAGAGGGGCTGCAGCCGGGGGATGTTATTCTGGAAATGTCTGCTTATTCCTCTGTTACCAACCGCCCCGGTGATAAGATCCGGGCAAAAGTCTGGCGCAAGGCGAGTGGTAAAGCAAGTGAAATCGAACTTACCGCTCCGCAATATTATCAGGTGAAGTACACTCCGTATCAGAAGGCTGCCGGAGCAGATGAATTTGAAAAAACTTTGCCGCCTGATTGGGAAACGTATGCGGATTTTCTGCGTAAAGAGCCTGTTCGCAGCAATCTTGACGATCTGCGTCAGCGATTGACGGATATTGACAGTCTGACAGATGCTTACCGTTTGCCGGTATTCCGGTATCTTATCCGCAACCCGTTCCGGCTTGAACAGGTCAGCCGCTCATGGAGCAGTAAGATCGCTGCTGCTGAAAAGCTGCATGAACTTCTGCTGTTAAGCAAATATATGCTGGATTTTTCTCCGGCAGAGCATACCGGAGTGTTAAAAACATACCCGCGTCCCGGTAAGGATGCAGCAGCGGAAGAGATCTTTGAGTATTATGTGCAGATTTTACAGCAGTGTGAAGAGCTGCATAAAGCGGCGTGGGCGCGGATCACTCAGGAAGAGAGGGGATTTGTCCGCAAGTACCGGCACGAGGCGTTTGAGAGCATTTGCAAATATCATATGTTGAGTTATGAACCGGATACTGCGGTAACGCGCCGGACACTGAAAATTTTTGAAATACTCAACCGTATTGAACAGAACGCACTTTTTGCACAGGCACAAACTGCCGCGCTGCTTTTCGATGAACAGCTGATTTCCCGGTTGAAACAAATTTACGGGAACCGGCAGGGGATACTTTTTAACAAAAATACTCCGTACGGGGAGATCGTGATTGCCGGTTCCGGTGATGATTATCACCGGCGGGATGCGGCTTTGATCATTGATCTGGGCGGCGATGATATTTATTTGAATAATCAGGCTTCTCCGGTTGCCGGAAATATCAATACCGCCGTGATAATTGATGTTTCCGGCAATGACTGTTACAGTTCAACTGACAGCAGCGGTCAGGGCTGCGGTGATCTGGGCGTGGGAATGCTGCTTGATCTGGCAGGCGATGATACTTACACCGGTATTGAGATGGTGCAGGGATCGGCATTCGGCGGTATCGGTATTCTTTATGACCGCGACGGTAATGACAGTTACCGGGCGATACGGATGTCGCAGGCGGCGGCGTTTTTCGGTGCCGGTTGGCTCATTGATCAGGCTGGAAACGATAATTATACTGTTCAGCACTTCGGTCAGGCATTGGGATCAGTACGCGGAACAGGTATATTGAAAGATAACAGTGGGGATGATCTTTATATTTGCAAGGGCATTCAGCAGACCTCCTACAACACCCGCGGGCATTTTGACGGCTGGGGGCAGGGAATAGGTTTCGGTGTCCGTCCGTTTGCTTCCGGAGGGATCGGGATATTGCTGGATAATTCCGGCAGTGACCGTTACGACGGAGGTACTTTTACTCAGGGCGGCGGATATTATTACAGCTATGGCATATGCAGTGACCGGGGAGTGGCAAACGATTTTTATTCCGGCACGCGTTACTCCAACGGTTTTGCCGCGCATCAGGCTCTCGGGGCATTTATTGAACACGGCGGCAATGATGTTTACCGGACACTGCATTGCGTGTCATTGGGAATTTCATGGGATGAAACAGTGGTGCTGTTTGCCGACGATCAGGGAGATGATATTTATCACTCCGGAACCGGCGGAATCAGTTATTCGGCGGCGCACCAGAATGGAATATGCTTTTTCTTTGATCGCGGCGGCAATGACCGCTACAACGGTATGCCGCCGCTGCCTGCCAGCCGGAACACCTATCACTTGGGAACGTCGCTGGCAATATTCATGGATTCCGGCTCCGGAGATGATCACTACCTCAAACGGCAGAACAATACCGTTTCTGTGGAACCGGGAGACGATATTTTCATCGACAGATGATACTGCCGCTGCGCCTGATGGTGACTGACGGTGGTTCCCGGTAAAAATTCTGCATGGCGGAGAAGTTTTTTGTCATAACTTTTCGCCGTTTGTGGCGATTTTACATTTCTCCGGCAAGTTGCGGAGCATTGTTTTTCACCATATTCCGGAGTATATTAATCCCGTTGTAAAGCAGAAATCTTGCATTTTCTGGAGGGATATGAAAATTCACGGATTGGATATTGCCGACGCTCTGGAACGGGAGATCACCGCCAATAAAATGGTTCCCGGAGTTCGTCTGCCGTCTGCGGCACAATTGGCAAAACAGTATGCCGTATCTCAGAAAACTGCCGACCGGGCATTGAGCCGTCTTGCCAAACGGAAACTTATCGAGCGCAGACGCGGCAGCGGTAACTTTGTCATGGATAACTGTTCTCCGGAAAACCGTATACATGCCGGAGTTTTGTGGTGGACGCTGAATGAAACTATGGATGAATTGAGTTTCAATCCGGCGGAAGTTTTTTTCAGTACTCTGAAAAAACTGATGGATGAGCGTTTCATTAACTACAGCGTATTTGTGGAAGACAGCAGCCATCTGCAGCAGCCGGTCAACCGGGAAAAAAAGTACGATATATTTCTGATGCCTGCCGGAGTTATCCTCAATGATAAAGAGGTTTACCGCTCCTGCCGGGTACCGATGATAATTTACGGTGACTGCAAATATAATTCCGGGCCGTGGCATCAGGTGATTTACGATTTTGCTCCGGGGTTTACGGCGGCATTGAAGTATTGCCGTAAGATCAAAAAGACAAAATTTTTTCTGCCGTATAAAGATGTTGAGATCGTCCGCCGGAAAAAAGATGTTCTGCTGGCGTGTGCGATGGAGCTGGGGTTCCGGGAAGAGGATTTCCATATCTGCCTGATCCCGGAAAGCATCAGCTGCAATGCTGCCGGCGGCGAATATTGTGCGAAGTATTTTCTGGAACACCGTCTGCAGGATCATCTTATTTTTTCAGTCAGTGATTTTTTTACCTACGGTATGGGAAAGGTTTTCAAAAAAGAGGGCTTGAAGTATCCGGCTGACTTCTCGATGATAAGTTACGATAATTTTTACAAATATATGGATGACAGTGCGGAAAAAGAATTGTTCAATGTCCCGGGCATCACTCATCCGCTTGAGGCACATGCCGCCGCGGTCGTTGATATGATAAGTGAATTGAATCTTCATCCGGATTCCGGTTATTACCGGGCGTACATCACCGGAGCTGAAGAGTTGGTCATACGTTAGGAGAAACAGAAAAATCATGGATATAACTGCAGGGATTTATTCATCACTTGCCAAAATATTTCCGGACAGAATTCCGGAACAACAGCTTTGTTCAGCTTCGGTGCTGCGTGGGGAACGGTACTCTTTTCAATTGGCATATACGGCGGAAAACAATCGCGGCTCTGCCGGAGTGGAAGTAAAATCCGCTCTGCCGGTATCTGTCCGCAAAGTGGAATTGGTTCCCGTGCGCTTTTGTGCGTGGGAGTTTGATGAATATATCATTTCTGATGCTCCGGGGCTTTATCCGGACTGCCTTGCTCCGCTGGATAACGGCGGCAAAAGTCTGCCGCTGATGCTCAAGCAGTACCGTGCTGCATGGTTTACTGTGGATGTCCCGGAGGATTGCGCACCGGGAAAATACACTTTGGAAATCACGTTGACCGGGGTGGATTACTCCGGGGAACGCGGAACATGGACGGGACATCTGGATATTGAGGTGATCAATGCCGTATTGCCGGAATTGACAATGAAATACACCTCATGGCTGCACGGGGATTGTCTGTCATCGGTTTATCATGTGCCGGTTTTCAGTGAACACTATTGGCAGATTTTGGAAAAATTCATTGCCAATGCCGCCGCTCACGGTGTCAACATGCTTTTGACGCCGCTGGTAACTCCGCCGCTGGATACGGCGGTCGGACGGGAGAGATTGACCAATCAGCTGGTGAAAATAAGTATTGAAAACGGAAAGTATTCCTTCGATTTCAGCCGGGTCGGGCGATTTGTGGATACTGCACTGACTTTGGGGATAAAATATTTTGAAGTACCGCCGTTATTCACTCAGTGGGGAGCTGCCGCTGCCCCCAAAGTGGTGATCGGGCATGATGACGGAAAAGAGGAGAAAATTTTCGGTTGGGATACTCCGTCGGATTCTCCGGAATACCGGGATTTTCTGACTCAACTGCTGACCGGATTTACCGCTTTTTTACGCGAAAAGCATTGGGAAAAGCTCTTTGTGTTCCATTGTTCAGATGAACCGGCAGCGGAACACCTGTGTATTTACCGGGACTGTCAGAAGTTTTTACAGGAACTTCTGGAGGGATTTACTGTGATGGATGCGCTTTCTTCGGTGGATTTTTTCCGGCAGCAGGTCATTCAGGAGCCGGTGGTCACTATCAGCAAACTGGATGAATTCATTTCAGCGGGTATGGTTCCGGGGTGGATATATTACTGCTGCAATCCGCAGACAGTCTATCCGAACCGGTTCATACATATGCCAAGTGCCCGCAACCGGGTGATGGGACTGCTTTTTTACCGTTATAATGTGCGGGGATTTCTGCATTGGGGGTTCAATTTTTATTACAGTTATCTTTCGCAGGATGTGCTGGATCCGTTCTTTTCCACCGATGCCGGCGGCAATTATCCTGCCGGAGATCCGTTCCTGGTTTATCCGGGCAAAGACGGTGTGCCGCTGGATTCCATCCGGCACGAGGTGTTTTTTGAGGCACTGCAGGATTTACGGGCATTGGAACTGCTGGGTGAACTTGCCGGAAGAAGTGAGGTGGAAAAATTTCTGGACTCCTGTGTTTCCGGCGGCAGTATGAAAATGGATAACTATCCGAAAGGTGAAGAGAATTTGCTGGATATCCGCAACAGTATTAACATGCGTATTAAAAATATCGTGGAAAACAATTAAAACCCAAAAAGGAGGGAAAGTGGCATGATAAAATCACACGCATTTACTTTGATCGAACTGTTGGTAAGCAGTGCTGTCTCATCATTACATTTTTTTGCACAAAAATCCGCAGGAATAACTCAACAAAGAATTCCGCTTTTTTTGAAAGAGAAAGGGGGCGCGGGGGAAAGGGAAAACTTTTTTTCCCGTGAAAAAAAGTTTTCCTTGTCCCCCGCACACTCATTTACTTTGATTGAACTGCTGGTGGTCATCGCACAACACTGCCGTCATTTTTTCAGAGGCTTTATTTGTACGGATCAGTACGGATGTGTACGGAAACATACGGAGAGTGCCGCTATCAAAAATACGCCGCATCATACTTGCAAAGCAAGTGCTTCATGTTTGCCGCAGGCAAACGCTTCATGCAGCAACGCTGCGCTTCACACGGCGGAGCCGTGCTTCACTCGATCAGCGTTCACGCTGATCGAACTATTGGTAAGCACTGTTATCTCATCATGGCATTTTTTTGCACAAAAAAGTGCGGTTGCAACTCAACAAAGAATTCCGCTTTTCTTGAAAAGGGGAGTGGGGTTTGGGGAGAGGGGAAAAACCTCTTTTCCCGTGAAAAGAAGTTTTTCCCCTCTTCCCAAGAGCGCATTCACTTTGATCGAATTGCTGGTTGTTATAGCCATCATCGCAATTCTGGCGGCTATTCTGCTGCCTGCACTCAACAAGGCGCGGGAGCGCGGACAGATGGCATCGTGTATCAACTTGCATAAACAGCTGGGTATCGCATTTCAACAGTATGCTGATGACAATGATGGTTATCTGACGACCAAGAAACCCAACTACACCATCAACGGTACGACGATCACACACTGGTATCAGATATTGGAGTACACGGGGCATTTTAAAAATGCCAAAGAAGATTTGCGCTGTCCGGTCGGTCATGTCACCGGCCGCAGCAGCAATATGTTTTCCATCGGCATAAATCTGCTTTATTTTTACAAATGGCGCAAACAGACCCAGATCCCCATGCCGTCGCAGTTGATCATCAGCGGCGACTGGTACCGTCCGGACGGCAATACCGGAGAATTGGGGTTCAATTTGCGCGATGATTCCAATAAACGTTATCCGCTTTTCCGGCACACCGGAACTACCGAAGAAAACGGCATCGATGTGGTCGGCTGTGTGGATGGTCATGTGGAAACCCTTACATACAATGAGTTTCCGGCATCAAACAGTCCGTCTGCTTTGAAAAAACGTATGAACCAGTAAACAACTGAAAGGAGAGTGTATGAAAAAAACAGTTTTTATTTGCCTGGCGGCAATTCTGCTGCTGCCGCTTGCCGGAGGGCAGATCATTTTCCGCTGCGGTTTTGACTCCGGGGAGGATTTCGCCCGCTGGAAAGCGATCCCGGGGTGGAGTTACTCTGCCAATGGCGGGCGCAACGGAACCGGAGCAGCGGTACTGACCCGGAACAAATTTACCGGCCCTCTGACTTCGTTGAAACTTGATTCCCTGAAACCGGGAGTTCTTTACCGCCTGACGGTATGGGTAAAACCGGAAAAACTGGAATCTGACGGCAAAAACCGCAATTACGGGGCGTTCTGCATCGAATTTGTCAAAGACGGCAAATGGATGTCCGGTTATTATCCGCTGGCAGCCAATACCGCCAGTAAATGGCAGAAATGCACCTTGGAATTCATGTTGAAACCCAAGGCGGAACAGACGTCGATAGTTCTTTATATGCGTAAAGGCTTCAGGGGGACACTCTATTTTGATGATGTCACCCTGGAAGAGGCAGGCGACCCTAAAGCGGCGATATTGGTGACAAATCCGTCACAGCTTACTTTTTTCGGGAACTCCGGAGATTTGATAATCTCCGGATGCTCCTCGGATAATGCCCCAAAAACTCTTTCAGTGAAAATTTCCGGTGACGGAGTTGATCTGCAGACCGTTTTATCTGAAAGTTCCCCCGGCATATTCAAACTTCCATTGACTGGTTTGAAGCCGGGAAAACTGGATGTACAAATGGTTTTGACCGGAAAAAAAGACAACAAGGTCATTGCAAAATCCCAATGCGCGCTTTTCGTGCGGGCTGACGGCAGACAAAAGAGCAGTTTTGATTCATTCGGCAATTTGTACATTGATGGTAAAAAGTTTATGCCGATCGGTATTTTCGGCGGCTTTCCAGGTGTTGAGGATTTGAAAAGGATTTCCGACGCCGGGTTCAATACCATTATGAATTATTCCAGTTTCGGCATGGAATTCGGCGGCAGAGGCAACAGCCGTCTGGAGAGCATTACCAAGTCTCTGGATGTTATTCAGCAGCACAATTTGAAACTGCTTTTTTCTCTGAAAGATCAGTACTGTGGGATGCGTTATGCCGTGACTGCCATAGATCAGGTTACTGGCGTTGATGAGGTGGTAAAATATGCGGTCAGCAACCTTAAAAAACATCCTGCGCTGCTGGGATGGTACATGAGCGATGAACACAGCCGTTCAGAGATGCCGGCGATGCTTGCTCTGCGGGAACTGGTCAACGGGATCGATCCGGATCATCCGGCTGTGACGCTGACTTTCCGCGAGGGTGATTTGCCGCTTTACGGAACCGGTGCTGACGTGCTGGCGGTGGATTACTATCCGATAATCAGTGATACTGAAAAAGAACTTTCGGCAATGCTGAAACTTTTGAAGAGTGCCCGGCTCGGCAGACAGCCGGTATGGATGGTGCCGCAGATATTCAATCCGGGGGTGTTCAAAGCCAAAACCGCAGAGGAGTTTTCCAAATACGCTTATCCCGGCGAAAATGAGATCAAGGCGATGCTCGCTTCAGCGGTGATTTTCGGCAGTAAAGGATTTATTTTCTACAGCTATCCGGACATCTGCGGTTCCCGCGGAAAACGATTTTTTCCTGAAAATGAAGCAAAACAATGGGCAAATGTGACCGCCGCAGTGGCGATGCTGAAAAAAATAGAACCCTTTATCATGTCTGAGCGTGTTCCGGAAATCATCGTTGACAACGGTAAAGAGCTTGCCGCAAAACTGTTTGATGATAAAGGCAATTCGATCATGATCGCCGTAAGAGCTGATTTCGGAGAGAGCAAACTTGCTCTTCCCTGCAATAAAGATTATACTCTGTTGGACGGCAGCGCGGAACTTGCCGGGGATAAGTGGATATTCACTGGAAAAGATATTGATTTCTGCATCCTTGCCCAAAAGAATACCCACTGATCCCGTAAACAAAAGAGTATTTAACGTACTTTGAAAACGTAGATATGTGTACCGGCTCCTGACATCGCATCGGTGAAGGAGCCGTTTTTCATGGTGATCATGCGGTTCTCAAAGAGAACTTTTACCGACGGATCGGCAATATCTGCCGTGGTCTGCAAGTTTACCGGTGCCGGAGTGAACGACTGGTTCTGCGCGATGACGTAGATCCGGTCATCAAGCCGGAACGCCCGGAATACCGGTTTGCCGTTTGCTGACGTGATCTTGAATTGATCGCTGACATCCTTGCCGTAAGCGATGAAAGCAAGCGCGGAAAAGTTCCGGTAAATCTGCGTGACCTGTTTCCACATTTCCGGATAACACTCCATACGGAACGAACCGCACTGATATAAGCCCAGTGCATTTATCCGGTGCCGCAGTGTGGCAAATGCCTGATATTCCGCATCGGCAGCACTCGGAGAAAACGCGGTCAGAGCCGGATCGTTGTAGGTAAAACCGGAAACCAGCACCATCACCGGTTTCTTTCCTGCATCACGGCGTGCTTTTTTCAAACGGGAATCCAGATTGAAAATCTTGTCACCGCCAACGTAGCAGTCGATCATCAGATAATCACCGATCTCCGCCATTTTGCCGTAGAGGGAAACATTGCAGCTGCAGACACCTTTCCAGCCGCCGTTTGGAACATCGAAAATTTTGAGGTGGTCGGCGATCCATTTTTCTGAACGGTGGACGTCGATCTCATCGCTCCACATGCCGATACGGGCTGGATGGGCGGCAATAGCGGGAACAGCTTTTCTGATCTGTTCAGCGGTTTTGTCTTTGAAGGCGCAACCGGAATCCAGAACTTTCAAGTTCCGCTTCAGCAGTTTATCCAGCATTGCTTTATTTGGTACGGCATTGAGCAGCCAGCAGTTGAAGCCTTCTTCCTCCAGCTGCATTTTTCCGCCCATATAACCATAGTATATAACCGGGAAGTACGGTGAACCGTTGTAAAAGATATTGCCGTTATCATCGGCACTGACAGTACGCGGAGAGGAGTTGTTCAGGTCAAAACTCCACGCACACTGCTGGACGTTGTCCGCTTTATCGGTCAAAGTGAGCGTGACCAGATTGCGCCCGCTCTGCAGTACACCTTCTTTAACCGGCAGAACCACCGTGGTCATGCCGCCGGAAACAGCGGGATATTTCTTGCCGTTGACGGTAAAGAAACTCTTTTCAAAGTCAAATTCATGGGCTTTCTTGCCGGAAAAACGCACTGACAAACGCGACGGTTTTGAGTTCACAAAACTATCCCGTGCAGGAGAAAAGTCATAGAGGTAGGCAAGTTGGGTCTTTGCCGGTTCAGGGATGATGAAAAAGCGTTCATCTGTACAAACCGCATTTCCGGATCTGACACTGAAAAACCACACCCCGGGGGTGAGTTTCCCGGCAAACTCCTGATAATTCAAAGAGGTGTTCCGGGTATCTACGGTGACAGTTTTGCTGCTGTCTGCATGACGGAAGATAACCTGATAAGCCGTGCTTCCGGAAACCGGGGTCCAACTCAAAGCCGGTGCGGCGGTACTTTGAACTGCGCCGGATGCCGGAGAGAGGATTTCGGGAACTCCGGTTATCTCCTGCACTGCAAGTTTACCGGCTGGAGCCTGTGACCAATCCCATTTGACAAACGGTGACCCGGCAGAAACTGTAAATTCCGCAACCGGTTCCGCAGATGACAGGGTGATTTTCTGACCGTTGACGGTGGTTTCAAAGCGGAACTCTTTTCCGGCACTCATGCTGAGCCGGAATTTTTTGCCGGGGGCAAAGGCGGCTCCGGAGGTTTTGAACGGCAGAGCGTATTCCACGCTGCGTTCTTTGAAATATGTTGGCGCATAACAGGCGTAAAAGCGTTCTGCAAAACTTTTTTCCGGAGCGATCAATATCTCTCCGTAACCGGGGAAAAGCCAGAACGTATTGCCGAAATTTGCCGCTGTGAACTGTAATACCCCTTGGGCAGTGCTGCGATTTATGGCAACTGTGGAAACGGTGTCGCCTTTGCGGAATGAGAAGTCATTGACCAGAATTTTATCATTTTCCCTGACTTGCAGATGGTGGATCTTCGGATTGCCGCCCAGACCGGGGAATTGCAGGGTCAACTGTTGAGCTTCGCCGGTTTTCCGGGGCGGAAGTGCCAGAAAAACATCCAGTTTTCCATCCATGAAACGGGGTTTATCCTGAACGATCGCCCAGATTGTATTACTCTGTTCTGCCTGATCGAACCAGTAGGAAATATCCACGTTGCTGCTGCTGTTGGATAAAATGGAGTAGATGCCTTTTTCCTGCGGGACAAATGAGATTTTGACCCGTTGACGTGGACCGGTGAGCCATTTTTTATCCGTATCGCCGTCATCGGGTACCGTCACTTCGCAGATGTTGCTGCCCGATGGAGAAACCACGGTCAAAACGATCGGATCGGTTCCGATGTATCCGTTCAGGTCGCGTTTATCAAATTCCAGTGAAACGCTCTTTCCCGGGGTATCCGGCAGCAGCAGTATCCGGAAATTGTTCGGCTGGCGGAGGCCGGGAAAGTCATACGCTTTCAAAGCGGTGCAGAAAAACGACAGAATGAA
This sequence comes from Lentisphaerota bacterium, assembly GCA_015061525.1. Taxonomy (GTDB): domain Bacteria; phylum Verrucomicrobiota; class Lentisphaeria; order Victivallales; family Victivallaceae; genus UBA1784. Next base: position 3,773 of record SUWK01000052.1, on the reverse strand, counting down.
TATGAAAAGAAAGGTGAAATTTTTCATTTGTCAACATCCCAGTATTTGTTGCGGTTGGCGGTGAGTTTCAGGTCAGCACGAACCTCTTTGCTGATGCTGGAAACGTGGGCATCCATCCAGAGAACGTTGCCGCCGCCGGAGTGCCGGGTGGCGATGTTGTTGCCGTACCATGAAGAGTATGCCGATGCGTCGGAAAGACCGGCGGCGGGGTCATTGAGATGGTCGGAGTCCAGCATGTGGACTTTGGATGAGTGGTTTTTTACCAAGGCACGGTGTTTGCCGCCTGCCTGACTGCTCAGTGCGTAACTGGGATTGTCGTTGGCATTGTCGGAACTCTTACCGGAGGTGTAGTTGTGGTTGAAAAACGGATCGCTGGCACACATCGCCACGCCGCCGTCGATCAGGACACCGGAACCTTTGGATTTGTCGATGATGGGCAGTACAGTATTCAGACCGTGCATCCATCTGCCGTTGCTGCCGTACTGCGGCAGTGAGTGGTGAACCATGATATCGTCATTGGCATCGGCGTAGTTTGCCTGGGCTGTTCCGAACTGCTTGAGGTTGTTGATGCAGCTTGCCACGCGGCCGCGTTCACGTGCGGAGTTCAGAGCCGGGAGCAGTATTGCCGCCAGAATGGCGATGATTGCGATGACGACCAATAGCTCGATCAGCGTGAACGCTGATCGAATGAAGCACGGCTCCGCCGTGTGAAGCGCAGCGTTGCTGCATGAAGCGTTTGCCTGCGGCAAACATGAAGCACTTGCTTTGCAAGTATGATGCGGCGTATTTTTGTGAGCGGCACTCTCCGTATGTTTCCGTACACATCCGTACTGATCCGTACAAATAAAGCGTTTGAAAAAATCACGGCAGAGTTGTGAGGTGATCACGAGCAGTTCGATCAGGGTGAAATTTTTGTTGTGTTTCATAAAAATCATTCCTTATATTGTTGGATATGGAACAAGTTTGTCCTTATATGTGGTTATATATACTGCACATAAAGAAAAAATACAAGTGAAAACGGTACTTTTGCTGAAAAAAATCTGCTTATTTTTTTGTAATTAAGCAACTGAACAAGTTGAAATATTCCGGCTGAAAATGTTTTTTTACGCTTGAAAACAGATGAACGCCATATTATATTTAAACAAGTTTTGAACAAGTTGCAGAACAGGAGACTTTTTACCATGCGTTTCCCCTCTCAATGTTTGCGTATCGAACATCTGCTCATCAGGCGTATTGAATCCGGTGAGTACCCGCACAACTCATTTCTGCCGTCGGAAAATGATCTTGCTGCGCACTTCGGTGCTGCCCGCAACACCGTCCGCAAAGCGATCAGTACGCTGGTAGAAAAGGGTTTGATCCTGAAAAGTCAGGGGCGGATGAGCAAAGTGAATTATCCGGCATCACTGGTATCCGGTTCGCCCAGATATCTGGCGTGGTTCTGGTATCTGCATCCGGCGGTGATGACGACCAACACCATCTATTTTGAGATGTTCAAGCTGATGGTGGAGTTTGCCCGGGAAGAGGGGTTGGGTGTTCAGATATTTGATTTGAACTCCCCCGGCAAGTGGCAGGATGATTTTTTGCATGATAAATCCTGTGTCGGTGCTTTTTCTGTGGGAGTTTCGGAAAGGACAGTTTCCATTGAGGCGATCAACTGGCTGAAAACGCTTCCACGGCTGATCGCAGTGAATGACACCGGAGGCAATCCCGGATGCTGTCTGGTTTCCATAGATAATTACACCAGTGGCAGGATCGCTGCGGAACATCTCCTCGATACCGGGGCAAGGAACATGATTCTGCTGCATACTCATGCCGAAAAGGATCATCCGTTTCAGCTGCGTATGCAAGGCTTCCGGGATGTGGTGACGGCACGTTGCGGCTCGTCGTGTACGGTTAAGGAGTTTGCGGTCAGGGAGAATGACTGGAACAGTACCATCAGTGAGTGTGAAACGATATTGCAGAACAATCCGGACGTTGAAGCACTATTCTGTCTGACCGATCAGCTGGCGTTGAACATGATTGATGCCGCCGCCAGAGCCGGGAAAAAAGTTCCGGATGATTTGCTGGTGATGGGTTTTGACGGAACGTACGCCGGTCAGCATATCGCCACGCCGCTGACATCGGTCAGTCAGCCGCTTGAAGAGGTGGTGCGTACCGCTTTGGATCTGGCATTGGAAATGGATCGCGGTAATGGTATCATCACCCAGCGGAACATTCTTTTTCCCGGCAAACTGCTGCCGGGAGCGACGACCGGGAAGAGGCGGTAATAATATCCGCGAGAAGTTTTGTCCGGTCTTGAAAAAAGCTCTTTTTAGTGTATATTAATACGGCGGCATTTTCCGCTTGAAATCAACCTTATGAAAGGAACATATCATGACCCGTTTCACTATCCCCCGTGATATCTATCACGGCAAAAATGCTCTGGAAGCACTGAAATCATTTCAAGGCAAGCGTGCGGTCGTCTGTGTCGGCGGCGGTTCGATGAAGAAATTCGGTTTTTTGGATAAGGCAGTCGATTATCTGAAATCCGCCGGTATGGAGGTGAAACTTATTGAGGGTATCGAGCCTGACCCCTCGGTGGAAACTGTGATGCGCGGTGCGGAAGTGATGCTTGACTTTCAGCCGGATTGGATCGTTGCCATCGGCGGCGGTTCTCCCATTGATGCCGCCAAAGCGATGTGGATCAAATATGAACATCCGGAAACGACCTTTGCTGATATGTGCAAGGTTTTCGGTTTACCCAAACTGCGTAACAAAGCGCGTTTCTGTGCCATATCCTCCACCTCTGGAACTGCGACTGAAGTGACGGCGTTTTCGGTCATTACCGATTATACCAAAGGCATCAAATATCCGCTGGCGGACTTTGAGATCACTCCGGATGTTGCGATCGTCGACCCGGAACTTGCCCACACCATGCCGCCGAAACTGGTTGCTCACACCGGTATGGATGCGATGACCCATGCGGTCGAAACCTACGTTTCCACGGCGCATACGGCATACACCGATCCGCTGGCTCTTGCTGCTATCAAAACTGTCAGCACCGATCTGGTTCCCAGTTACAAAGGAGATATGGCAAAACGTGACACGATGCACGATGCCCAGTGTCTGGCCGGAATGGCGTTTTCCAATGGTCTGCTCGGTATCGTTCACTCCATGGCGCACAAAACCGGTGCGGCGTTTGCGGAACTTGGTGCGCACATCATCCACGGTGCCGCCAATGCAATGTATCTGCCCAAAGTGATTGCATTCAACGCAAAAAATCCGGAAGCTCAGAAACGTTACAGCGAAATCGCCGACTTCCTGAAACTCGGCGGCACCAGCGACAGTGAAAAAGTTCAGCTGCTTATCCGGATGCTCCGGGATATGAACGAAAAACTCAACATTCCCCAGTGTATTAAAAATTACGGTTTGGACAGTTTGCCCTGCGAAAACGGTTTCGTGCCGGAGGAGTTGTTCAAAGAACGTCTGCACGATATCGCGGTGAATGCGGTTGCCGATGCCTGTACCGGTTCCAATCCGCGTCAGCCGTCAGTTGAGGAGATGGAAAAACTGCTGCTTTGCTGCTATTACGATACTGAAGTGGATTTCTGAAAAAATACTGAAATGCAAGATGAAAAGGGTGTTGCAAAATTTTTGCAACACCCTTTTTTTATACACCTTCAGGTCAATAAAACCACCGGCTTTGCCGGTGAGTACCGAAAAAATCTTTAGAAATAGTTTGTAAAAGATCACCTTTGCTACTACACTATATTCAGACCTGCCAGTCGAACTAA
>SUWK01000051.1 GCA_015061525.1 Lentisphaerota bacterium | reverse complement strand
GTGGAGTAACACCCGCGTGAATGTTTCTTTCACAAGAAAGAAAGTTTTGCAAAAAAACTCAATAGAGTAACACCCTCCACAACTTGTGTGCGCAATATGTTGTCAACCTATATTGGGAACAGAGCTTATAAAAAATAGGTAATGTCCCAAATTTTGTGAAAAATCTAACCGGCGGTGGCGGCTTGCAGGTAATCTCGTGCCTTGCTCCGCAATCCATCCATCAGTCTTCGCATAAAGCTACGCCTTGACAAGCCGGTTGGATCAAACCCGTACCGGCTTGGTTGACAAATCACAACTTATGTGATATGTTTTATACACCGATAGAAATGTTTGTTTATAAGCTCATGCTTCCGTTTCACAAAATTTGGGACATTACCAAAAAAATTTGTCTTTGAACTTTGCTGACCGGTCAGAATAGGACAAGATACTCTGAACCGTATCATCAACGGTTCAGATAGAATCTTTCCGCATTGCCGCGCAGGATCTTCAGCAGATCTTCATTGCTGATATCCGACTGCAGCAGCATTCCCATGACACAGCGCGGATCGATCCAGTAAATATCCGTTCCGTACATGATCCGGTCGGATCCGATCTCTTTAAGCGCATGAGCGACAAAGCCGTTGTGGAAAAAGTCTCCGGAAATATCGCACATCGTCTGCGGATGTTTGCGTATCATTTCCACCGCCAGCGGGAAACCGTTGGGTCTGCCGCCGGTGTGACCGAAAACGAATTTCACTTGCGGATAAGCACTCAAATACCGGTCAAACTTGTCCGGAGTGGAGTGGATCTGGGTAGCATTGTAGTATGATTCTCCCCAGGAGTGGGTCATGATCGGCTTGTTGAAACGCGTCGCGGTCTGCCACAGCGGTTCATATGCCGGAGCATCGGCATCCGTACCGTGGGCGGGCGGATGGATCTTTATGCCGACACACATGGGATCGGGCAGACTTTTTTCCAGAGAAGCAACTGCCTCTGCCGGTTTACGCGGATCATAAACCTCAAAATAACGGATGGCTCCATCGGAATCCACGCAGATCTGCCGCTCGTTGCGGGAGGGATAAGTTTCAAAATCACGCGTCGTTTTGCTGGGTGTGAAGAACATACCGGTCATGCCGAAATATTCCAGTTTATCTTTCCACTGTTCATAATCAGACGCCACATCGTGGATCGGGAAACGGACTCTGGTCAGCGAATCGGCGGTGTGGGCGTGGGCATCAATGACCACGGGCGGGATGATCAAAGCCGGCATTCCCGGAACTTCAACAGGTTCTTCACCGAGCAGACGGCGGAAATTGTTGCCGGCGATATCGCATTTGGTCTTCCAATCCAATTTGCCGATCGCCACCAGTGCCATCGCGTGAGCGGCATCCAGATAGGGAGCCATGGAACCATAGAGCATTTTACCGGCAAGTCCATCGGCGGCGAGTTCTTCGATCATATACAAATTGCACATATTGGCGATACAGATGTAAATATTGCTGTAATCGCGGATGAGCCGGGTGATTTCTTCACGGTGGTAGAGCAGTTTCTGATCGCCGGAAGCGATGATGAAATTTACCTGCGGTTCAGCTTTTGCCATATTCTCCAACTCTTCAAAACCGGTTTTGGTCTGCATCACCAGCCGGGGGTTGCCGGAGTCAAAGGATAATTTGCGGTAATCGGTCGGGATCTTAGTACTGACATCATCCCACCCCGGGGTCATATCTGAAACGTAACAATCCAGAAACGGCAGTGCCGCACATGTTTGCAGATATTCTTCCCGAAATTTTTTTACCATATCCAGCATGATTTTTTCTCCTGTTTTATTTGCTGAAGTTTCCCATAATATACAACATCGGGATGATTGTTTCAAGCATAGAAATCCGGATAACAGAATAAAAAAATCAATAAATCCGGGAAATGCATTTGATTTTACCGTTTTATGCAGTATATTTCATTCAATGTGTGATGAAACAGACAAATTTTAACCAAACATGAGGATTTGAAAAAATGGCTTTTACATTGCCCCGTCCGAAGGTAGCGTATATCGGTCTTTCTCTGGAACTTTATCTGAAAAGCGGCAGTCAGCTTGACCGCTGGCAGGCGGCTTTTGACAACTGGAGCAGCAAACTTGCCGGTTTCGCTGATATCTGCTGCCGGAAACTTTGCTACACCGATGCGGAGATCGCAGAAGTTACTGAAAACATCCGGAAAAGTGATGCTGAAGTGATCGTGCTTTCTGCAGTTTCCTACACTCCGAGTATGCTCATTATGCCGCTGCTCAAGAGCATTGATCTGCCGGTGGTCATCTGGAGTACACAGGATTCTGCGATCATCCGTGAAAACTACGAACCGGTCGATCTCACTCTCAATCACACGGTGCAGGGCATCCAGGATATCACCAATGTGATGTTCCAGAACGGTATGAAATTTTCCATCGTCACCGGTCACTGGGAAGATGAAGAAACTTTGAGCAGACTCAACTCTGAACTTGTTGCTGCCCGTGCCGCCAATGCCGCCAAAAATATCCGCGTACTGGCTCTGGGGGGAGCATTCGCCGGAATGGGTGATTTTGAATTTGAACCCAACCGGCTGCGTGCAGAATGGGGTCCGCAGGCTGTAAATATCGAGGCGGATGAGTTCCTCGCCGCCGTCAGTAAAGTCGATGAGGAGGCGGTGGAGGCTATTCGTCTGGCGGATATGGAGAAGTTTCAGGTGCTTGACTCTTTGCAGCCGGAAACTCACAAAGAGTCCATCCGCCGCAAACTGGCGGTTTCCGCTCTGCTTGAACAGTATGATGCCAACGCTTTTACGATGAATTTTACCCGGTTGACTTACGCCGGTTTCGGTCAGCTGCCGTTCTATGCGATCAACTGTCTGATGGCTGAAGGTATCGGTTACGCCGGTGAGGGAGATATTCTCCGTGCCGCCGCCATGCGCCAGCTTATCGAGTTGACCGGAGATGCTAACTTCTCGGAAATTTACACAGTTGACTTCAAACGCGATCTCTTCTTCATGTCCCACATGCAGGAGTGCAGTATCGGTATCGCCCGCAAAGACCGCAAAGTGGTGTTGAAGTCCATGCCATTCTGGGTCGAGGGTGTGCCGGATTACACCGGAATGTTCTTTACCGCTGAACCGGGGGATTACACTCTGGTGTGCATCACCCCTGACTGCGGCAGCGGTTACCGCATGATCGCATTCCCCGGTAACGTGCCGGATCTGCCGGTCATTGAGACGTACAACCGGGCATACTGGCTTCTGAAGCCGCAGTTGTCCGCAGAGGAAACACTGGATAAATACAGCATCTATGGCGGTGCGCATCACTTATCCGTTGTTCGCGGCAACCGGATGGCTGATTTGAAACGTCTGGCATATCAGCTCGGATTCAAATTCTCCGCTATCGTGTAAAAATAATTGATAAAACAAGAGCGTTCCCGGCAAAACAACTGCCGGGAACGCTCGAATTTTTTATACAGTTTCCGAAATTTTTGGTAATATGTACTCGACGGCTCCGGCGCAGGAGGAAGGCGCGAGATTACCCGCAAGGTGCCACCGCAGGTTGGATTTTTCACAAAATTCAGGACAACAACAAATCTTTCAATCTGCCACGATCACATTGTAGCCGCTTTGAGTAAGTCTTTCATCCGGGGCATCTGTAACGACCATGCCGATCATATCCGGGGAAAAAGCAAGAAACGCTCCGCCCTGACCGATTTTGCGGCTGTCGCACAGCACTGCCACCTGCGAGGAGCATCCGGCGATCGCCTGACTGATCGCGGCAGACTCCTGATCGTGCGAGTAAGCTCCGGATTCCGGCAGCAGTGCATCGCAGCTCATAAACGCGATATCCACATGGAACTGCTTGAATGAGTTTATGGATAACGCTCCGTAAAAATCCAGATTGTCCAGCCGGAATCTGCCGCCGACCAGATTTATTTCCATTCCCGGAACCCCTCCGAGGGTCTCAATTACTGCCAGCGCAGAGGTGATTATCCGCAACGGAGCTTTGTTTTTGAGCGAAGCGGCAAAATTCATACAGGTCGTCCCGCTGTCGATGGCGATGGTCATTCCCGGCTCCACCAGTTCAGCCGCTGCAGCGGCAATACGTCTTTTTTCCGGATTCTGCAAGGCTGCGCGCTGTTCAAACGTTCTGGCTACCAAAGATTTCTGGTTGACGGCACGGATTCCTCCAAAAGTACGGACAATGAGATTTTTCTTCTCCATTTCCAGCAGATCCCGTCGCACGGTGGCAATGGATGCTCCGGTGAGTTCGACCAATTCCTGAACTTTCAATTCTGCATTTTCCTGAAGACAATCCAATATTTTCTTCTGCCGGTTGTCAAATCCATGTCCCATAATATCGTTGAAACTCCCTGTGTTTGTTTGATGCACTATAATATAGCATACGTAACCGGGTTTGGCAAATTTTATTGCGCGGACGTTTCAAACAATGACACCATGCGTGACTGCTGCGGCAAAAAACGGGGCAGCTGCAAAATATTTTGCAGCCCTTACTTTTCTTTTTGCAAAACAGATATCCTCTGTGGTATATTCAACACCCGGGTGCGAGGCGGTTGCCGCCGAGCGCGCAGTCCGCATGCGAATGAACTTTGCGAGCAAAACCATGCGAGCAAAGCCGATGCGACAAATGTCGCGAGGATGAGCGGAGGACGAGCAATAAGCCGCGAGCGACCGGAAAGAGTGCCGACGGCACTTGCCCCGGGAGCGCAGGCGCAATAACTTAATGGAAGAACCCAATGACCCGCAACAGTCACGGGAAGCCCCTTGAGGGTGGGGAGTTTGAGGGGAGGGAAACGCAGTGTCCCACCCCTCAAGCAAACTGAACGCCGGTAAATGCTGCTGCAAGGTATGATGCACCCGCTTTCTTTCACGAGAAAGAAAGCTTTGCAAAGAAAGCGAACTGTCGCGGCACTCCGTTGTCACAAATTAAAACGGGGCAGCTGCAAAATATTTTGCAGCTGCCCCATTGTATGTACGGAGAGCAATTATTTGCAGAAAGTTCTGCCGCCGTCAACGTAAAGAGACTGACCAGTCACATAAGATGCCGCATCAGAGAGCAGGAAAAGTGCCGCAGAGGCAATGTCTTCCGGCTGCCCCAGACGGCGCAGGGGAACCTCTTTTTCGCCCAGTTCAGCACGTTTCGCCGGATCGGGATGACGCTGTTTGAGCAAGTCAGTTTCAATAAGTGAGGGGTGAACAATATTGCAGCGGATATTTTCCGGTGCAAAATTTTTGGTAACTGCCCGGTTCAAACCTTCAAGACCGGCTTTCGCCGCCGCATAATCGGCACGGCCGCCGCCACCGGCGACGATCGCTGCTGAACCGATGATGACGATGGAACCTTTACCGGCACTGCGCATCATCGGAATCGCTTCACGGATGGCGAGGAACGCACCGTTGAGGTTGATATCCACAACTTTTTTCCACTCTTCAAAGGTGATGTCGCAGAAGTTTCTGGGATTGGTGAATCCGGCACTGTAGACCAGCGCATCAATGCCGCCCCACTCTTCATCCAGTTTTTTGTAGAGCGCGACTGTATCAGCTTCACTGGTGCAGTCAGCGGCAAAACTGAAAGTGCGGACTCCGGAATTCACCAATTCTGCAGTCAATTCCGCAGATGCTTTCAGATCAGCTTCACAATTCAAATAACTCCACGCTACATCGCTTCCCGCAGCGGCACAGGCGCGCACGATCTGCGCACCGATGCCTCTGGCTCCGCCGATAACGAGGGTCTTTCTGCCGGTGAGTTCGATTTTCATCCGAAGACCTCCTTGACGGAGTCTTCAAACTTCTGCAGAACTTCATCAGCTTCAGCCTGATTGATGATCATGGGCGGTTTGATTTTGAGGACGTTCTTACGGACACCGCCGGTTCCGAGGATCAAACCGTTCTTGAAGCCGACGGTACGCACTTTGGTCGCCTCTTCGGTGAGCGGATTGAGTTTCTCATCGGCAAATTCCACACCAATGTGCATACCGGCCTGGCGGATATCGCCAATCTGCGGGAAACGTTCCTGGATCTTGCGCAGACCGTCGGCAAGGTAAGCTCCCATGGCTCTGCCGTTGGCAAGCACGCCGTTGTCGAACATCTCCAGCTGTTTGGCGGCACACGCCATGGACAGGGTCGGGTTGGCAAAGGTGTGCAGCTCTTCACTGTCAGGGGCGAAGCCTTCAAGTTTGTCGTGGATGATGATCGCAGCCAGCGGCAGGCCGGCTCCGACGGATTTGCCCAGACAGATGATATCGGGGGTGACTCCGAAGTAGTTGGCAGCAAAAGTTTCACCGATACGGCCGAAAGTCTGGATCTCGTCAAAGATCAGCAGAGTTTCAAACTCATCGCACAGTTTGCGCAGTTCCTGAAGATAGCGTTTGGGCAGGATCAGCTGACCGGCACTCGCCTGGATCGGCTCAACAATGACACCGGCGGGTTTGCCGGAAACACCGCGCTGGAAAATTTCGCGGGTCATTTTCAAGCAGATGTCGATGTAGTCTTCTGTGCTGACACCGAGGGGGTTGCGGTAAGTTACCGGGTTCGGGATGCGGACGAACGCACGGGTCAGCGGCAGGAAACGGCTGCCGCCGAAAAATTTGCCGACAGACTTGGTTGAGATCCAGGATGCTCCCATGGAACCGAGCGTGGAACCGTGATAGCTGTCAAAGAGAGTGACAAAGTCACGGGAGGGCTGGACATTTTTGAACGCGATCTTCATCGCCGCTTCAATGGCAGGACCACCGCCGACGGTGAAGGAGACACGGTTCATACCTTCCGGAGCATGTTTCGCCAGTTCGCGGGCGAGGTAGAAACGCATCTTGTTGTCAAAACCCTGATGGATGTGGGTCATATTGCAGGAGTGGTCGCGGATGACCTGATTGATCTCGTCATTGCAGTAACCCAGCAGCAACGCCCAGCTCTGGCTGGTGCAGTCGATATAATCTTTGCCGTTGACGTCCCAGACGCGGACACCTTTACCGTGATCCAGTACCGGGCCCCCGCGGGTTCCGCCGCCGAGACTCAAATGAGTGGCGCACTCTTCCATTTCAGCATTGGTCATACTGTAAACTTTTTCCAGCATTTTGTCCATCTTGAAATCTCCTTTCTGAAAAGTGATGAATATTATGCCTGATAAATCCGGTCACACGGATAATATAGCATACTTCCTGATTGTTTCAAGCATCTCTTTGAATAAAAAATGATTTTTTCGCGCATTAAAAAATCTTTTTATTTCAGCCGTGATTTGCTTTTTGTATAAAGCTGTGCTATTTTAATTCGGATAATAAGCGATATACAAACAACGATCACAGGTATTTTTATGTCAGACAAACAATATTTTGCCGCGATAGATTTGGGTGCCACCAGCGGCAGGATCATGCTGGACAAGGGGGATGGTGTTCTTCAGGAGATCCACCGTTTCCCTACTCCGATGATCCGCAATGAGCAGGGGATCTTCTGGGGATTTGAGGAACTTTTTGCCGGGATCACCGCCGGTTTGAAAAAACTTGTTCCCGTGGCGGCCCGAATCGCTTCTTTGAGCTGCGACTCATGGGCACAGGATGTGGGACTGCTGGATGAAAACGGCAAACTGCTCTGTCATCCATTTTCCTACCGGGACGGTAAATGCAAAGTTTCCACGTGCGCGCGTATGCAATATGTAGAGGAGTTCTTTCCGGAACTTTTCAAACGTACCTGCACGATCCTTCACATCGCTGATCTGGTGCATTACATGCTCTGCGGTGCCGCCAGAAGCAACTACACTATGGCGGCAATATCCGGACTGCCTTTGGATTACAAATTGTTTGCCCCGGCGGCGGACTGTGAGATCATCGGTACCGTCAACCATCCTGATCTGCCGGAGCTGCACGGTATTCCGGTGATTTCCGGTGCCGGTCACGATACTGCCGCCGCCTTTGTCTGCGGCAATCCGCAACCCGGGGAGATAATGAGTTCCATCGGCACCTGGCAGATGACTGCCGAGATCATTGATGAACAAAGCGGCATTCCTGATGATTTCCGCAAACTGCCGCTGCCGCACCGGGCGTGTGCGCGGACGAAAGGCGGTATGGGGTTGTGGCCGTTTCAGCAGTGTGTCAAGTTGTGGCAGGAACGCGGAGATTTTCCCGGTTATGCGGTTTTGGATGATGCCGCGCAGAAAAGCGGTATGACCGATGCTCTTGATCCGGATACTCCGGAGCTTTTTTCTCCGGAAAATATGGAAGAAGCCATCTTTTCTGTTGTCGGCAAACGCCTTACCCCGCCGGAGATCACAGCTTTGCTGCTGCGCGGTACCGCCAGACGTATCGCAGATACCGTCAAAGCATTTGACAAAGAGTTTTCCAAACTTATTGCCGTCGGCGGCGGCGTGAACGGCAGTTACTTTTGTTCACTGCTGGCAGCTGAATTGCCCTGTCCTCTGGTCGTGGGGAATACTGAAGCATCTGCTGCCGGAAATACTGCAATTCAGAAACAAGTGATAAATTCTTGAGATAAAAGGAGTTGAATGATGAAAAGATTTTTTTGTTCTATCGCTGTAATGTTCGTTTGCAGCTCTCTTTACGCAGCAGAACTGCTGGAAAACCGCGAATGGAAATTCACCAAAACCTGGAACGCCGCCGGGACATTGAAGAAACTTGCCGACGGAACTTACGAATTGGAAAATACCGGCAACGCCGGTTCCATATCCATGAACTGCAGTGAAGATGAGTTTGCCATCACCCCCGGAAAAACCTATCTGGTCACGATCGATCTGCAGCACTCTTCACCGGAAATGAAACACTCTGTTTTCGTCGCGCTCCCCGGGGCACGTTATGTCCGCAAACCGGAACTGCGTTCCCCGAGAGAATCCGGAAATCTGGCGGCAATGGAGTTTACCGCCCGTTCCGATGAACGCCGTCTTGCGGTCTATCTTACGGTCAGCGGAACCGGCAAAACCATCGTCAAAAGTGTGAAAATCGAGGAGTTTACCCCCGTTCCGGATTTGATCAAACGTCCCGGGATCAACTGGAACTTCATCGCCGCTCCCGGAGCAAAAGGCAGTATGAAACGCGCTTCCGACGGAACGCTTCACATTGAAAAAACTTCCGGCAATGCCCATGTTATGGCGTACCTTACTCTGCCGCTGCCAATAAAAGCCGGAAAAAGTTACCGCGTGACCATGAGCGGTCTCCCATCTGATTCCGTTTCCCGCTGGGGATTGATGAGCCACTCCGGCAGTCAGAAAAGCTGGCCCAGCAAAAACTGCACCGGAGAAAAAGGTGCTTTGCAAACAGCCTCTCTGGATGTGGAAACTGCCGCCAATGATACCGGTTTGCGCGTCTATGCCGTACTGCACAGCACCGGTTCCGTGGATGTTAAAAGCATCGTGGTGGAAGAACTTGCCAGTAAAACAGAGCTGCTTCCCATCAAAAACTGGGTCGCCAATCCCTCCGGCTCCAAAGGCAAAGCGGTCAAAAATGCCGACGGTTCATGGCGGATCGAAAAACTTGATGACAAAGGAGCGATGGTCTTCACCTTTCACGGAGCTTATCTCAAGGTCATCCCCAGACGTCACTATCTTGTTGAGTGGCAGATCCAACTTGCTCCCGGGCAGAAAGCCAACTCCATGACCTATCTGCCTGTCAAACCCAAGTCCCGCACTCCGTGGCCCGGCGGCAAAGTTGTAGATGCCGACGGTAAAATCCAAACCGCCGGTCAGCTGATCACCGTACAGGATAATGAAAGTACCATGCGCCCGCATCTGGTAATAAGCGGCAGTGCCGGAAACGCGATCGTCAAAAGCTGCTCCATTACCATGCTGGATGACGAAGAACTCAAAAAAATCGATGAATCGCTTTACCGGAAATAATCGGAGAAAATGATTATGAAAAAACTTTTGACACTTTTCTCGCTCTTGTGTTTACTGCTGGTTTATGCCGAAGATTTGCTGCCGAAACGCAACTGGGCAGCCAATCCCTCCGGTTCCAAAGGCAAAGCCGTCAAACTCGCTGACGGCTCATGGGAAATAAATAAACTTGATGATAAAGGAGTGATGGTCTTCACTTTTCACGGCGGAGCATACAAGCTGGAAAGCGGTAAAACTTATCTTATTGAGTGGGAAGTCCTCGTCCCTGCCGGTCAGAGTGCCGGAACGATGGCATATCTGCCGCGCAAGCCCAAAGCGCGTACACCTTGGCCCACCGGCGGAAGTGTGCAAGGCAACGGCAAATGGCAATCCGTTGCCCAACTGCTGACGGTGGAACCCGGCGAAACCGGAGCACAGTTGCACCTGACTATCCGGGGCAACGCCGGGAAGACCATTGTAAAAAGTTGTAAAATCACTCCGGTTGACGGTGTGGAACTTTTGCCGGTGAAAAACTGGTCGGCAACTCCATCAAACACGGTCGGCAAAGCTGTCAAACTTGCTGACGGCTCATGGGAAATAACCAAAGTTGAAGACCGCGGTTCAATGGTTTTCGCCCATCACGGATTTCACCGCCTCGTTCCCGGAAAATGTTACTTTATTGAGTGGGAACTCAAAGCCGATATCGGTCAGAAAGCCGGTTCCATGACCTATCTGCCGCGCAAACCCAAAGCGCGCTCACCGTGGCCGACCGGTGAGGGAAAATTCGGTACCGGAAAATGGATGACTGCCAGCCAATATCTTAAAGTGGAAGATAATGAAGCCGATGCAAGGCTCCATCTTGTCATCAGCGGCAACGCCGGCAAAACCATTGTCAAAAGCTGTAAAATCAAAGAGATCACCGCTGAAGAATACAACAAATCTCTCCAGCCGAAACTGGTTGAACAAAAAATATTTGAAGGAAACGACCTCAAAAAAGAGTGGACGGTCTTCAACTCCAGAGGCATGCTCCCCGGCAAAGGCATATATTACAACTCCTACGAAAACAGCGGCATTTTCTGTAAACGGCTCAACTGGAAGGCCGCTGATGTCAAGATGATCGAACTTGCCGTTTCCAGTGACCAGCCTGCCGTTATCCGCATGGATTTTACTGCCGATGACAATGGCAAACGGCGTACCAGTTATCTGACTTACCTCACTTACGCTGACGGCAAAACTCACAATCTGCGTTTTGAAGTCGGTGCCAACCCCAGCTGGGTCGGTACGATCAAAGAGATCACCATTTCCTGCCGCGGCGAAGGCGGAAAAGTCGGTTTTGAACGGCTTCATGCTCAGAAAGAGGATAATCTGATCCCCTTTGCCGGTGACGGATTGAAAAAATACTCTCTGGCAAATATCCGTCCGCGCGGACACTATCTGCTGAAAAATGCCGTTGGCGGAGAAATCCGGCTCTTTGATCGCGGTGAAAAGGTGATTTCCACAGTAAAGGCTATTTCAAAGTCAGTGGAATTTACCGCTCCGGAACTCACTGTCAGAGCTGAACTTGTCAATGCTCCTGCCAATGCCTCATTGACCTTGCTCCGTCTGCGCCCGCTGGAACTGCCGGAAATTTACTGGAAAGGTCAATGGATCTGGTGCCAGAACGGTTTCGGGCCCAATAATACCAACGTCTGGTTTGAAAAAAGCATCGACCTCAACTCCGCTCCGGAAGCGGCACAGGCGGTGATGACTGCCGATGACTTTCTGGAATTTTTCATCAACGGCAAAAAGGTCGGTGACGGTTCACAGCATTGGGCAAGCCCTGTTCGCTTTGATATTGCCGGATTCCTTAAACCCGGCAGAAACAGTATCGTGGTAAGAGCCCATAATGTCGGAGCCTGGGGCGGATTCATCGCTGATCTCTACATCCGTGAAAACGGTGTTGACCGTTTTTATTCCACCGGAAAAGAGTGGATGTATCACATCGGCGGAGATACCATGCCGCAAAGTTTCCCGAATAAAGCCTTTCTGCTCGGGCCTCCTCCGGCTCCGCCGTGGGGAACGCGTACCGGTTATCTCTACGTCGGCCCCAAAGCCAAATTGCAGTTGGTCAAAGCCGGAACTAAAGAATTCACCGTTAAAGTGCTTGACCAAATTCCGGCTGATGCGGAAAAACTCACTTTTTTGCTGACCGATGAAAAACAGCAGAGAAGAACCGTCGAGGCTATTATCACCCCCTCCACCGGCAAATGGAAAAAGGGTGAAACCGTTAAAGTATCATTTTTCCTGCCTGCCAACGAAAACAGTCAGGCTGACGTCCGTTTAGCAAGCGATTTTCTCTCCGTTGAAGGTGATCAGGTCATCGCTCGCACCGTCCCCAAAAACAGCCGCATCCCGGAACCGGTGACAGCGAAGATCGTCAATGCCGGTACGCGGCCGTTTATTGAGATCAACGGCGAAAAGTACAACCCCATATACTATGACGGCTACAAGACTCCGAAAAAAGATTGGATGCTGCGCGATGCAGTCGCCGGAGGCTGCCGGATCGTCCGTACCGGAGTTAACTTCGATGATATCTGGAAAGCTCCGGATAAACTGGATTTCACCAAACTTGATGAATTGATGGATTCATTTGATCTGAATTGCCCGCAGGTGAAAGTCATCCTTCATGTGCGTCTTGCCATGCCCAAGTGGTGGTGCGATGCCAATCCGGATGATGTCATCCGTTATGACCGCGACCAGCCGATACGTCCCTATGAGGATCGTCAGGCTCTGGCATCCAAAAAGTGGATAGAAGACGGTTCTGTTGTTTTGCGGAAGCTGATCCGGCACATTCTGAACAGCTCCTATGCTGATAAAATCTTTGCTGTCGGTCTTGCCGAGGGCTGGAACAGCGAATGGTTCTGGACTTACTCCGATCAATACGGTCAATCTGCCATGAGCGGCTACAGTTACTCGGATTACGCAACGTTCCGCAGTTACCTCAAAGAGCGCTACAAAACCGATGCCGCCTTTGCCGCGGCGTGGAACAAACCCGGTTTGACCTTTGAGAACTTTGTCATCCCCTCCAGAAAAGAGTTGAATAAGTCCAGTATCATTACTCTGCTGGATTCCAAAAAGGATCGTCCGATCATTGACTGGTTCTACTTCCGCAACCGCGCCCTCGGTGAAGCCATTGAAAGTTTTGCCAAAGTGGTCAAAGAGGAAACTCAGAACCGGTGGCTTACCGGTGTCTACTACGGTTACTTTCAGATGTTCTGCGGTATTTATCACCGTCTGCAGTCCGTCGGTCATCTGGATGTGGAACGGATCGCCCGGTCACCGTATGTGGATGTTTTCTGGGCTCCGTCCAACTATAACTTGCGCCGTCAGGGACTTTCCGACGGTATCATGCAGGCGGCGGAGAACCTTTCCGTACACGGCAAACTGGTAGTGGTGGAGCAGGATATGCGGACATTCTGTGAAAATGACCACTATGAAGCCGGAAGAATGCATACTCCGGAAATGACTGTCGGTGCGATGGACCGTGCTTTCGGTCTGCTTTTGAGCAGAGGGGTTGCCACGCACTGGCTGGCGATGCACGAATCGTGGTTCAGAGAAAAAGTTCTGCTGGAACTTATGAAACATCAGCAGGATGTTTATGCCGCTCTTCCGCCGGTGAAAAATACCACTCCATCCGAGATTTGTATCGTCAGTGATACCGAAAGTGCCTTTTATACCCAGCACAATCTGGGTGATAATCCGCATCGGGCGACAGTTTACCGTCTGGTGGCAGACTTCAACTTCGTCGGAGCGCCTTTCAAACATCTCTTTGTCAAAGACCTGAATGAAGATGGTCTTATCGGAGCGCACAAACTCTACATTATGACCAACATCCTCTCGCTTGACGAAACGGCACGGAAAAAACTTATGGAACGCTTTGAACGTGAAAAAGCCACCGTACTCTGGCTCTATGCCGCCGGTATCAGCAATGCCGAAGTTGGACCATCTGCCGAAATGATGAGCAAGTTTCTCGGTATCAATGTCGCTTTTGACAACACCAGACGCATTCCGGAAATGACCTTGATCCCGGAACTCGGCGGTGGAACTGTCCGTAATCCCATCATGTCCGGCCCGTGGTTCCTGCCGCGCTCCGGCTTTGACAAAGTTCTGGCGAAAGATCCCAAAGGTGATCCGATGCTCGTTCAATGGAAAAACGGCAATGCCACTCATATCTTTTCCGTGATCATGCAGCCCTCCAATGAGCTGCTGCGCAAAATTGCCGCCAATGCCGGAGTTCACCTTTATTCTCCGGATGGTTACGACCCGGTTCTCGCCGGAAACGATGTGGTGTTCCTCTATGCGAAATCTGCCGGTAAAAAAGAGATCATCCTGCCGCCCGGATGTCGTGCCAGAGCGATCGCCGGTCCGCTCAAAGGTGCATTCACCGGCAAAATAACCTTTGATGCCGCCATCGGCAGAGCGTATGGTTTCCATGTTGAAATGGTGGCAAGATGAGTGGTTTTTCTGTAAAAAAATTCCGTTTCCCGGACTCTGAATTTTATCCCGGCTACTTCTGGGTGCTGAATGCGCCGATGAGTGAAGAAAATCTGTTGGCAATGCTCCATGATATGAATGATCACGGGGCAAAAACCATCTGTATCCATCCGTCACCGGCAAACTGGTCAAAACTCAGCATGGCATCCCCGGATTATCTTTCCCCGGAATATCTGGAATTGATGGATAAGGTCCATGCCGAAGCGGAAAAACTCAACATGCACTCTTACTTTTACGATGAGGGCGGTTTTCCCGCCGGAACATCGGTCGGCAGGGTACTGGAATCCGATCCGGAAAAGTTTTCCCGCAAATTCGCAGAGAAGGATGAAAAAAGCGGCAAATTTGTCATCAAGGATGAGTACAACAGCGATTACGCTTACTTTTATCCGCCAAAAGGGTTTCCTAATTTGTTGGAAAAAGGTGTCGGTGAAAGGTTTATTGAAGAGAGCCACGAGATACTTAAAACTGCTCTGGGCAAATATTTCGGTAAAACGATTTTGTATACCTTTGATGATGAACCGGCTCTGCCGGGGTATTTTCACACCCGCTCTCTGGGATGGTGTTCGGACTTCGGAGAGGAGTTTTTCAAGCGCAAAGGCTACCGGGTGGAACCGTTCTTTGCAGAGATCGCCGGAACTCCCAAAAAGAGCGACTCCGTAGAGGTTTTACAGCACCGCATCGACTATTGTGATGTGCGCTCGGAGTTGTTTGTGGAGCGTTTTCTGAATCCGCTGCGCGATTGGGCGCGACAAAATAATCTGGCATCCGGCGGTCATCTCGGCGGCGAACATGTTCCGGAGGGCAATCTCTACTTCTGCTACGGTCACATCATGCGGGCACTGCGCGCCATGGATCTGCCCGGGGTGGATATCATCTGGCGGCAGATATTCCCGGAAATGCGGAAAAAACACAAAAAAGTCATCATTCAGAAAAATACATTTGACAATATTGACACTGCTGCCAAAGATGCTCCATTTACCAAATATGCCTCTTCTGTTGCGCGTCAGGCAGGACACTGCAATGTGATGAGTGAAGATTTTGCCGCCTACGGTGCCGGTTTGACTCCGCAGGTGATGAAGTTCGTCATCGACCACCAGCTGGTACGCGGTGCGAACCACTTCGTTTTCAGCAATATTCCCCACGGTTATCAGGGGCGGCTGCTCTCCGGCGGATGCCGTCCGAAATTCGGCAAATACCACCCGTTCTGGGAGTGGTTCGATATGATCCACCTCTATATCGCGCGGTATTCATCTCTGCTGCGCATGGGTAAAGCTGATGTCGATACGCTGGTATATTTTGACATCCGTTCCGTCTGGTGCGGCGGAGATACGATGAAAGCTGCCGTGAAGCATCACTATGCATCTGCAAAAGAGCTGCTGCAAAAGCAAATCGACTTTGACTTTGCAGACGATGATGCTCTGGCATCCGGGAAAATTTCCGGCGGAAAATTCACTGTCGGAAAAATGGTCTATAAAACTCTGGTTATCCCCCCGACTCAATGGATGGATAAAAAAGCTGCTGCCAAAGTGGAAAAATTCCGCAATGCCGGCGGTAAGGTTATTTCCACTGCAGAAATCAGTTCGCTTGAACCGACACTGAAGATCACTCCGGCATCGCCGTATTTGCGCGTTGCCAAACGCTGTCACGGTAAAGAAACCCTCTATTTCATCACCAGTGAATCTCCCCGTCCGGTCAAGTGTTCGTTGCATATCCCCGAAGCCGGAGAGATCCACTTTTTCAACGCATGGGACGGCAAACGTTACCGTATCGACCGGCAGAACGAAGGTGTGAAATGGGAGTTCGGCGCATTTGGTTCCGCAGCGTTTGTCGTGGATCCTGCCGGAAAAGCAGATGCAGATTATCCGTACTTTACTTGCGGCAGAAAGTGTCTCAAACTCACGGACAACTGGACGTTGCGCCCGGTTCGCAAGTGCTGTTTTGATAAAGACGATTATTCCATTGTCACCCTTGACGAAGATGCCCGCCCGGTCACTCTTGGCGACTGGCGCGGGGTCATGGGCGACTGGTTCAGCGGTGAAGGAGTGTATAAAGTGGAGTTCGATTCTCCGTCAGATGATCCGGCACAGCTGGATCTGGGCGAGGTCAAATATGTCTGTGAGGCGATTTTGAACGGCAGAACGCTGGGCAGGGCATTTTCAGATGAAGCCAAATTTTTCACTGACGGTATCCTGAAAAAAGGCAAAAACGTATTGGAGGTGCGCGTGGTCAATACACCTGCAAATTCAGTACATGATCCGGAAGTTGTCAGATATTGGAAAGAGCATCACCCGCATTCGGAATATCAGGACATGAATTACGCTTTTGAAGTGGAAAGTTTTGAATCCGGTCTTTACGGTCCGGTGACCATCAGATTTGCCGCCGGAAAACGTTGAGCTGCGGCGCATTGCGGTAAAAATCCCGGTTTTTGCGCTTAAAAGACACATAAATTGCAAGAAATTGACATACTTTTTTATCTGTTTTGCAGTATACTATTCCCATAAGCGGTATACCGCATGAAAAAAATAAAAGGAGTATCAAACATGGCTATTCTCACCCAGCAGGAATTTGACCGCCGTATAGCTGCGGCACGTGAAGCTGTCCGCAGAAACAATCTGGACGCTATTATGATTTTTTCCACGGAATCCGAACCGGCCGGTGTCCGGTATTTTTCCGACTACTGGCCCAGCTTTGAAACCACTGCCGTGCTGGTTCCCGCCGAAGGCGAAGCAGCTTTGCTCATCGGTCCGGAAAGTCTGACCTACGCCTCCAGCCGTTCCAAAATCGCCCGCGTTATTCAGCTCATGGATTTCCGGGAATCTTCACAGCCCGATTACCCCGGCTCAAAACTGCCCAAATGGAACGATGTCGTTTCTGAATTCAAAATCAAAAAACTCGGTATCTGCAACTGGTTCCTTTTCCCCTATGCCATGATGATGGATCTTGCCGCCGCGATGGGCGGTATGGAAAATATCGTCCCCGCCGATGATATGATCCGCCCGATCTTTATGAAAAAAAGCGCATTGGAAGTCGAGTGCCTGCGTGCCGCTGCCAAAGCATCTGAAGCCGGTTTCAAAGCCATTCTGGAAAATATCCGTCCCGGTATGACTGAATCAGAATTGTGCGGTATCGCCACTGCCGCCATGACTGCGGCCGGTGCCGAAGCTACCGGTTATCCCGTCTGGTGCTGTTCAGGCCCGAACTCCGATCAGGCGATCAGCCGTCCCACTTTGCGTAAAGTCCAGTGCGGTGAGATCATCCACTTTTCCATCGGTGCCAAGGTTGAAGGTTACAGTGCCAGTATCGGCAGACCGGTGGTGCTGGGAACCTGTCCGGATGAGATCCGCCGTTTCCTGCAGGTCGGTCTGGATGCCGCCAATATGACCTTTGATGTCATGCGCGCCGGAGTCAAATCCGGGGATGCTGCCACTAAAGTACACGACTACATCCGCGCACAGGGATACGGCGATGCCATTTTGTACGGTCCGGCCCATGGCTGCGGTCAGATGGAGTGTGAATACCCATTCCTCGAAACCAGTTCCGAATACATGCTTGAAGCGGATATGACCTTTATGCAGGATATGTTCCTCCACCGCAACGGCATGGGATTCCGTTGGGAAGACGGTCTGCTCGTCAAAGCCGAAGGCCCCGCAGAGATGCTCTCCAGCTACGGCCGTCAGATCAATATTCTGTAACAGGAGTATCCAATCATGGTTATTGATATCCACGGTCATCTGGGCAACATCAATTTCAGCAAATTCTGGCAGGCTGATGCTGAACAGCTTCGCAAGTATATGCAGGAATCCGGAACGGACAAACTTTGCCTGTCCGCATCGCGTTCCATCATGTACGATATTTGTGAAGGCAATGCTGAATTGGATGCCGTTCTGAAAAAATATGATGAGTTTTACGGCTATGCCGTCATCAGTCCGACTTTTCCGGAAACTGCCGATCAGGTGCATTATCTTGACGACAATCCAAAGTTCCGGGGCGTGAAGATCCATCCGGATTATCACGGATACGATCTTTCTGTACCGTCAAATTACCGTTTCGTGGATAAGATCGCCGACCGCACACCAATGATGCTTTTTCACGTATCATGTATGCCCGGAACCGGATTCTCTCCGGCGGCAACGGTCGTTTCCATCGCCAAAAATCACCCGGAAACCAAATTCGTTCTCGCTCATTGCGCCGGTTTGTTCCAGAATGGCAACTATCCGTTCTTCCCCAATATGGACTCGCTTGAACGCATTTGCGATGCCGGACTTCCTGATAATGTGTGGATCGATACCGCACATTATCTGCTTTACGCTTATCAGACCGTAATGGCAAAAATGGTGAAACTCGCCGGTGCCGATCATGTCGTTTTCGGTACCGACTGTCCGCTGCAGGGCTCAATGCAGATGCGTTTCGCACAGGAAGCCGTCATGGCTCTGGATATTTCCGAAGCCGATAAAAACAAAATCATGTACGGTAACGCACAAAAGATCCTGGGAGTGAAGTAATATGTGTACCGGAGGAAAAAAAGTCTGGTATTTCCCCGATGGTTATCTGCCGGAGAAAAATCCGGCAGGTTCCATGATCGCTCATGAAGCGTTGATGCTTTTCAATACCCATGAAAAAAGCGTTGACGTGAAAATTGATGTCTATTTCAGTGATCGTGAACCGGTAAAAAATATCCCGGTCACCGTTCCGGCTGAAAGAATCATCTCTCTGCGTATGGATCTGCCCGAAGACCTCGCCGGTACGCAAATACCGCTGCTCACTCAATACGCTCTGCGCATCACCGCCAGTGAACCGATCGTCGTACAATTCGGCAGACTGGATACCACCCAGGAAAACATGTCTTACTACGTCGGTGTCGGTTTCTGCGAATAACTTACTTTTCCTGGCAAAACCACTGGGGTGGTTCGGCTCTGGCGGGCTGTCGCCCCACTCCGCTTTCTTTCACGAGAAAGAAAGCTCGGCAAAGAAAGCGAACTGTCGCGCACGCCTCGTTGGGCGTGCTTGATCGACGCTTTTGAAAAAAGCTTTGCAAAACCCCTGTGGAGTAACACCCGCCGGGGTTTTCTTTTTACGAAAAGCTCTGTTCCCGATATTGGTTGATGCCCTCTGTGGCATGTTCAACACACGGGTGCGAGGCGGTTGCCGCCGAGCGCGCAGTCCGCATGCGAATGTACTTTGCGAGCATTTCCATGCGAGCAAAGCCGATGCAACAAAAGTTGCGAGGATGAGCGGAGGACGAGCAATAAGCCGCGAGCGACCGGAAAGAGTGCCGACGGCACTCGCCCCGGGAGCGCAGGCGCAATAACTTAATGGAAGAACCCAATGCCCCGCAACAGTCACGGGAAGCCCGCTTTCTTTTGCAAAAAAGAAAGCTTGGCAAAGAAAATGAACTGTCGCGCCGCTCCGTTGTCGCGGCTTGATCGATTTATTTTTTTGAAAAAAGCTTTGCAAAACCCAAGTGGAGTAACATCCACTGGTTTTTTCTTTTTGATGCCCTCCGTGGAACGTTCAACACACGGGTGCGAGGCGGTTGCCGCCGAGCGCGCAGTCCGCATGCGAATGTACTTTGCGAGCAAAGCCAAGCGAGCAAAGCCGACGCAACAAATGTTGCGAGGATGAGCGGAGGACGAGCAATAAGCCGCGAGCGACCGGAAAGAGTGCCAAAGGCACTCGCCCCGGGAGCGCAGGCG
>SUWK01000050.1 GCA_015061525.1 Lentisphaerota bacterium | reverse complement strand
TGGTTGCCGGAAAACTTTCCGTCGGAACTCACAAAGTTAATGTGGTATTGGATTCCGGAAACTTGATCGCTGAATCCAACGAAAGCAACAACAACTCCTACCGTACCATCTTTGTGAAAGAGCCGGTCAGATCATCGGCACTTGCTGATAAAGCTGATAATGCGTGGGATGTCAGCGGTACCGGCAGTGTGGATGCACTCTGCGGAGGAAACTACGCCGACCTCAATGAATGGAGTCTGGAAAATTCTGCCGCACTCACCCGCAGTGCCGCCGATATCCTGACGACCGATAAAGAAGAAAGCCGTCTGCTCAACTCCGGCAAACTTGCCGGGTAAATCTCCGGTAATGAAAATCGCCGCCGACAGTATTTGCTATCGGCGGCGTATTTTTTTCTTTGCCTTGTCGTAATACAGCACTCCGTATCACGCTTTGCGGAGAATGACCGGACCAATCATACCGGAGGACAACCCGGAGAGCCGGTCACGGTTGCCCGGGCCGTTGGCGATTTTGATCAAAATCGTATGCTTTCCGGCAGTCAATGCAAATTTACCGGTGATATAAGGTCGTTTGAAAAGAACTTCCGTCTTTCTGCCGTCGATCGAAATTTCTGCAAGATCTTCCACAATGCCGAGATCCAGCAGGTAATCCCCCTCTGTATCCACCGTGATCTCTTTGGTATATTCCGCCGTTCCGGAAAATGTTCCGTATCCGAATGCTGACCACGGCTGCAGATATTGATCTTTGATCTTGCCGTCAAATCCCTGCAGGAACGGCACCGTGTGACCGTTGTGCCGGTGTTCCGCTTTGAAATCTCCCCGCAAATAGGGGATCTCCTGCAAAGTGCCGCCGGAACGGGGGATCAATTCTATCTGGTTGAAACGCGGGGAATTGCCGGTTTTCAATGCGTGGGTGATATCTGCTGCTGTAAAGCAGATGTCACTGAAATTCGCCGGTTTGAAATCAGTTATCTCCACCCCGTTTACCAGACAGCTGAAGTCTCCGCCAAGATCACCTTTTTCAAGGATCAATTCGATTTTACTGCAATTTCCCGAACAGAGGAACGTCGAGCGGTAAACCGGATTTTCGATATCTTCCGGAGCCGGAATTTTTCTTTCCATCAGCTGAACCTGAACTTTTTGACTGAGCAAATTGCCCGGCAGCTGCCAGTAGGGCAGGGCAACATGGTTCTGCGGGAAGGTGATATCCCAGCGATCCAGTACCGCAACCGGTTCAGTGTCCGCATCCGGAGCCGCCGGCAGCGGATCACCCTGCATGTGCAGAGTACCGCACCCCGGAGCCAGATAAATATCTTCGCCGTTGAATTTGCCGGTAAAAGCAGTTTCTGCCCGGTTGAAGAAGATCGTGAGCAGCTTGCCGTCGACTGTGCGCTGCTGCAGCAGAATATCCCGCGCACCCGTGCCGGTGACTTCCACCCCGGGAAGTTTCGCAAGGAAACCGGCATCCCGGAATTTTTCACCATTGTGCCATGGGCTGACCTGATCGCCGAGTTTTGAGCCGAAAAGCTGCGGCAGATCACCGGTGACAAAAAGTTTGCCGCCTTTTGCTGCATACTCTTCCAGAGTTTCTGCCACACTTCGCGGCAGATAACGCAGTGACGGAACGACAAAGTACGGATACTGCCGGATGAATTCTCCGGCATTTTCTTTCATCATCCGGCATACCGCCTCTTCATCAATAAACATGAAATCTTTCTGGTTGGAGAGCATCTTTTCCACCAGAACGTGGACTTTGCTTTCCCACGGATAGTTTTCCGTGAAATCTGTGACACAGTAGAATGTCGCACAGGGATAAAGCATCGCTGTTTGACAGAAAGGTTTGCCGGAACTGATAAGTTTGCACCATTCCCCGGTCCGCTTGAGAAAATCTTTCATCCACTGCCACTGGGTATGCTGATAAAACACTGACGGCGGAACTTCATCTTTTCTTCCGGCGGCAAGCGAGTAACTCAAGCCGTGGACATTGAAATAAGTCAGTCCCAGCATCATCTGATAATCCAAATGGAAGACCAGATCCCGGATCGCTGCCTCATGCCCGAGAACAGCCAGCGTGTCGGCTCCGGCCTGCTGCTTGTTGTAAATGTGTGCCGCCGAGGTGGCAACTTTGATGCCGGTATGATAGGCTTTGGCATCTTCCCACGCTTCACCGGCACCGAGCGGGTCGGTACAGGGAATATCCAGAAAACTGTAGCATTTCATCTCATTGGGCCACGCATTGCAGTTCGAAAAACTCAAATATTCGGAACGCGAAAGGTGTCCGGTACTGATTATGCCGTTTTTCTGGCACCACTTCTGTATCTGTCCGAGATAATTTTCCGTGATGAGTTTCTGGTGGGTCATCCGGTAACAGTGACGGATGAAGAGTGTATCATCATTGATATCCAGTTTCAAATGCGGCAGCAGCGGCAGCAGATCAAAACCGTGCATTTTCTTGAATTCTTCGGCGAAATTGGTACTCCAGCAGTAGAAAAATCCCGGTGAAGGTTCATCGAGGAATGAGGCGTCAAAGGTCTCTTTGAAAATTTCTTCTCCGCACTGCTTTTTGAACTCCTCATGGGTCAGTTCCAAAAAGCGTCTGGTCGTCTCCGGATTTAACAAATCAGTGTTGTTGAGGACATCATCCGGATTTGAGTATTTTACCAGCTGCACCACGACGATACGGCAATCTTTTTCAGCATTGTAATCCAGAGCAAAGAATCGGCGCGGCCAGCCGGAACGCCAGTGGGGCAGAGGAATCTTATCCGTACCGCTGTAGCCCTGATGGATACGGCTGCGCCAAGCTACCGGACCGCGGACGGTGCCGCAGTATCCGGTTATGTTTTCGATGCCGTCACCGCTTACAGCAAAGCAGCCGAGAACCAGTGACTGATGCGGCAGAACCTGATAGATACGCTCACCTTTTTTTGCTTCGTAAACGGTAAATTCCAGATGCTTGACAGCCAGTTCCGGGTGATCCCAGACGATACGGTTCCCGGCGACGCCGGAGGGAAAACAGTCCTCATCCCAAATGGCAAAGCAAACGCCGTTTTTGCGGCATTCATCCACTACAACCCGAATGGCATCCCAATATTTTTTTGAGAAATACGGCGTTATCAACCCCTGACGGGCGTGACCGTAGATACTTTCATAGCCGCTGTCAGCAAGCATTTTTACCTGACGGCGCAATTCAGATTCTTCAAGGTCATGGTTCAAAAAGTATTGACATGCCAGGTGGATTGTTTTCATGATGATCCTCTTTGGTTGTTTGACAAAAATATTATTCTGCTGTCCGGTTTAATATAGTTCACGATGTTCCGAAAAGCAACTGCGAATATGCATGAAAATAAAATTATTTTCAACCGGTATTATCGTGAAGCAGATGACGGGAACGGATGAAATCATCTGTTTGTGAAAGTTTGCCAAATTGTGCTGTAAAAAAGCCAAATCGTTCTTTTAATGTCAGAAAATATAACTATATTATAAAAGGACAATTGCAGTGTAAAATCCGAATAGGAGATTTATTAATGAAAAATCAGAGTTTTTCAGTTTGTAATTTGCGGATCGACGGTTTGCCTGCCGGTGCAATGTTTTGTGCCTCCCGGCGGCCGTCTTTCAGTTGGAGTCTGGAATCTTCCCGGCCGGGAACAATGCAGAAGAGTTATCAGATCGCAGTTTCGGATGTGCAGGGAAAGCTGCTGTGGGATTCCGGGGTCATTGAGTCGGATATTTCAGCCGGGATCCGGTGGGGGGCAAAAGAGCTTGAATCCCGTACCCGCGCTGTATGGCAGGTATCAGTGACCGATGATGCCGGAAATTGTGTTGTTTCGGAAAAATCATATTTTGAAACTCCCCTCTTCAACAACTCCGACTGGAGCGCAAAGTGGATATGGTTTGACGGCAACAACCCATCTGCACCGGCACCGCTGCCCTATTTCAGAAAAGAATTTTCTCTGAAAAAGGTTCTCCGCGCCCGGCTCTACGCCGGATGCAGGGGCATTTTTGAGCTGCATATCAACGGCAATACGGTTTCCAAAGACCGGATGGCCCCGGGGTGGAGTGATTTCAATAAACGTATCCAGTACCTTTCTTACGATGTAACCGGGTTGCTCAAAGAGGGAAACAATACTCTCGGGGCGATCGTCGCTGACGGCTGGTACAGTTCCTATCTCTCCGGCAGACGCCGCAATATTTACGGCGAACACCCGGAACTTTTGCTGCAGCTGGAAGTTGCGTATGATGACGGTACAACAGAAGTTGTCACCAGCGGAGAAAATTGGCGTACTGCTACCGGACCGTATCTGCGCAGTGACATTTACGATGGAGAAGTTTACGATGCCCGTTTGGAGATGCCCGGCTGGGATGATTGCGGTTTCGATGATTCAAAGTGGCGCGAAGCCATAGTCGGAGAATGTGCCTGTAAATCTCCTGCGCTGGTTCCCAAGTGTTGTGTGCCGGTTCGGGAAAACATGGAACTCAAACCGGTAAGTTTTATCCGGACAAAAAACAATGAGCTGATTTGGGATTTCGGACAGAATATTTCCGGCGGTATCAGGATCCGCAACATGCGTGCTTACAATGGCAGACTTGTTACGATAAAATACGGAGAAATGCTCAACCGGGACGGTTCTCTTTACAATCAGAACTTCCGCAGCGCATTAAGCACAGATTTTTATACTACCAAAGGCAAGCAGGATATCACCCAGGGATATGAAACCCGTTTCACTTTTCACGGGTTCAGATATGTACAGATCGACGGCCCGCAATTTTCCGGCGGCAATCCGGCTGAAGAGTGGGAGGTTACTGCAGTGGTGATACATTCTGAGTTGGAGACAACCGGGAGTTTCAAGTGCGGTCACGCCAAACTCAACCGGCTTTATCAGAATGTCTGTTGGGGCCAACGGGACAATTTTCTGGAAATCCCAACCGATTGTCCGCAGCGCGATGAGAGACTCGGATGGACGGGCGATGCCCAGATATTCTGCGGGACGGCTGCCATAAATATGAATGTCGGACCGTTTTTCCGCAAATATCTTACCGATATGCGCGACGGACAGAGAGATGACGGTTCGATACCGAGCGTTGTTCCGGATATTTTCAAATACACCTACGGCGCGGCGGCGTGGGCAGATGCAGCGGCGGTTTGTCCGTGGACGATCTATATGGCTTACGGAGATAAACAGATATTGGAGGAGAACTTTGAAATGATGCGCCGCTGGGTGGATTATCAGCGGGAATCTTCCAATGATCTTATCCGTCCGGAAACCAGTTTCGGCGACTGGCTGGCTCTTTCCAAAATCACCACTCCATCTGAAGTTATCGGAACTGCATATTTTGTCCGCAGTGCGGATTTTACCGGCAAGGCAGCAGAAGTCCTCGGAAAAAACGCTGAGGCCGGATATTACCGGGAACTGGCAGAGCAGGTACGCAGAGCTTTCTGTAAAAAGTTTCTTGATGAAAACGGTCTGGTCTCTCCAGCCACTCAAACCGCTCTGGCATTGGCTCTGCATTTTAATATCCTTCCGGAAGAGCGGCGGCGTGCCAATGCGGAACTGCTGGATAAAATGGTTCGGGAAAACGGCAATAAATTGGATACCGGTTTTGTCGGTACCGGCAATCTGAATCCGGCATTGAGCGGGAGCGGGTTCCATAAAAGAGCGTGTGAATTGTACTTGCAGGAAGAGTACCCGTCATGGCTCTTTTCGGTAAATCAGGGCGCGACCACCATGTGGGAACGCTGGAACTCCTATACAGTAAAAGATGGTTTCGGCGATGTGAATATGAACAGCTTCAACCATTACGCTTACGGAGCGGTTCAGGAGTGGGTGACCCGTCATATCTGCGGTATCGATTTGACCGCTCCCGGAGGTAAAGAGATCCGTTTTGCCGCTAAACCGGATTTACGGCTCGGTTTTGTCAACAGTGCGCTTGATACACCGTACGGCAGAGTTGAGAGCAATTGGAAAATCGTTGACGGTAAATTATTGTGGCATATTTCTGCTCCGGCAAACACACGGGTGAGTGTTGAAATTCCTGATGGTTGGAATTGTGATATTTCCGGTGAATTGCCGTGCGGCAGTTACGATTTGGTTTTGGTTTCGCAACATAACTGAAAGGGAAAATGTTATGAGTAAAAAAATATGGTTTATTGGGGCATTGGCTTTGTCGGCGGGGTTATTTGCTGCAGAAAAGAACATTCTGGAAACATCAAAATGGCGGCTTTATACTTCTGGTGGTACTGCCGGACAGGCACAGAAGAACAGTGACGGAACTTATACCTTGAGCCGTACCGGGGAGCAGGGGGCTTACTGGTTTTACAATGCTGCCAATGAGTATCCGGTTACTCCGGGAAAAACTTACCGTTTTTCCATAGAATATGATAGTGCATCTCCGTGTTCAATTATGGTTCAGGTGATGGGCGGAAAACGTACTCCCTATCCATCGGCAGTCGGAAAAAACGGCATTGCCGAGGTGACGCTTACGACACGTCCGCAGGAAAACAAGGCACGGATCCACTTTGGAATGCGTAAAGCCGGAACCGCTGTCATCAAACGTATTGTGGTCGATGAAATAGAGCATAACGATAACCTGCTGCAGCATCCGGAAATCACTTGGAAACCGGTTCGTATAGGTAAAGCCAAAGGCTCTGTTGTCCGTCAGGGAAACGATTTCCTCATGACTCGGGACAATAATGAAGGAGCTATGTTCTTTTACAATGGAGGCAGTGAGTTTCCGGTCACGCCGGGCAAAGCGTACCGTTTCGGTGTGGAATATGAAAGTACTGTCGATGGAGCATTGATGGTTCAGGTAATGGGTGCAAAACGTACACCTTACCCGCAGGCAAAAGGTAAAAATGGTGTCGTTGAGGTAAGTTTTGTCACCTTGGCGCAAGAGAATAAAGCGCGTATACATTTTTCCATCCCGCAGGGAAAAGCTCTGATCAAACGGATTTATGTTGAGGAGGCGGATCCCGGGGAAAATCTCTTTGCCAATCCGGCAGTTTCGTGGCGGGTATCCGATGTTAACGGTGCCAAAAGCTCCATGCGCCAATCCGGCGGAAAATATGTTGTCACCAAAAGTGACGCCCGCGGTTTTTCTGCATTTGTACCGGTTGCAGATCTGGATATTGCTCCGGGAAAAAATTATCAGGTGGACATTTCCGTTTTGCGCCGCAGTCAGGAAGTTTCATACTCGTTGATGTTCCAGATGCCCGGCGGCAAACGCACACCTTTCCCCGGAGTTTCATCAAATGGAACCGTCAATGAAACAGAAAAGATGACATTTGTATTTACTGCCCGCCCTGATGAGAAAAAACTGCGTCCTCATGTGATAATCCGGGGGCAGGGCACAGTCGAGATCCAGTTGGTGGCGGTCAAAGAGATATCCGAAGCGGAGATGAAGGCTTCCCGGGAAAAAGGCAAAGTAAAAGCCGTGAATTTCAAAGGCGGGGATCTTAAAAAAGTCTGGAGAAGTTTCGGTGTTGCCAAATCAGGAGATAAGAACAGCCCTTTTGTTGAATTCACCGTAGCTCCCCGCGGCGGAGTTGCGTGTGAAAATCTGGATTGGAACGCCGCAGATATCAAAGGATTGGAGGTCGATTTCAAGGTCGCGGAAGAGGGCGGCTATCTTGAGTGTGCATTTACTTCCAGTGATAATGGCAGAAAATACTCGTCCACTTGCGGGGTGTCAGTTGTTCCGGATGGGGAGTTCCACCGGATACTGTTTCCGGTAGGTGAAAACCCGGCATGGCGCGGAAAGATCACCTCAATGCAGATACGCTGGATCGGACAGTCTGCTCCGGCGGGATTCCGCGAGATCAATGCAACCGCCAAGTTGAACCGCATTTACGATATGCGCCCCCGTGGCGAGTACACCTTGAGCCGTCTTACCGGCAATGCCGCAGCTGAATTGCGTTTCCTTGACCGCTATTATCAGGAGATCGGCAAGGTCACATTGCCAGCCGGAAAGCGCGAGGTGAAATTCACGGTTCCGGAATTATGCATGACCGTGGAAAAAGTTCCGGCCGATGCCCCGCTGCATGCAGAATTGGAATTACTGCCCAAACTTGATCGTCCGGCAGCATATTGGCGCGGCAAGTGGATCTGGTGCTGGAATGGTTTCGGCCCGGATGCTACCAATGTCTGGTTTCAGCGCAAATTTGTTCTGGACGATAATCCGCAGGAAGCTGAACTGGTTATCGCCGGTGATGATGCATTTACCGCTTATGTCAATGGAAACGCCGTCGGCAGCGGAGCGAACTGGACATTGCCGGGAAAATTCGATGTCGCAAAATATTTGAAAAAAGGCGAAAATACTGTTGTGATGAAAGTTTACAACTCGGAAGCCTGGGGCGGATTCCTCGGAGAATTGTACGTTTCTGTTAATGGCAAAACTCAATATATCGTATCAGATAAAAACTGGATGTGTCATGTCGGCGGCGGCAGCGAACCGGCGGTCTTTGAACGTCAATCAATGGAGATCGGTGCGCCGCCGGTAGCTCCGTGGAATACCCGTGTCGGCTATCAATATGTCGGGCCGAAAGGAAAAATCCGGGTGATCAGCAGCGGGGAACAGGAGTTTACCGCTGAAGTTCTGGAGGATTTCCCGGTAAAATCCCGCAAACTGGATTTGTTGACAGTTGACCGTTCCGGCAGTAAACGCAATGTTACCGGAGTCATCACTCCCGATACATCGTTGTGGAAAAAAGGCAGTCGTGTTAATGTGAAAATTTCCATGGGAAAACAGTTTCGCGCGGCTGAAATTTTCAATGCCAGTGACTTTATGGTGGTGGAAAATCAGGCTAAACTGGGCGATGTTAAGATCAGCAAACATATTATTCCGCCGGTTTCTTCTGCCAAAGTCACCGGTAACGGCAGCCGTCCGTATTTTCAGATCAACGGTAAAAATTATGCACCGATATACTATTTGTTGAGCGGTGGATTCAGCAAGTGGCCGGATTCCCGGGATTGGATGATCCGCAATGCGGTCGATTCCGGATGCAAAATCATGCGGCACGGGGCATCATTCCAGAATTTCTGGATCGGCGAAGACAAATTTGATTTTTCTTCGGTTGACCGCTGTCTGGATACGGTGGCAAATTATGCTCCCGGAACCAAAATCATTATCAGTGTAAACACCGGTATGCCGCGTTGGTGGCTGGCAAAAAATCCGGGCGATATGACCGCATATTTCGGCGGCAAAACGCCGCAGCGGGATAAAGATCTGCAGGCTCTTGCTTCTAAAAACTGGCTGAAAGATGCCCGGATCGGCTTGCGGGCTTTGATCCGGCATTTGCAGAATTCTCCTTATGCTGATATGATCATCGGTATCGGCTTGAGTGAGGGATGGAACAGTGAGTGGTTCTGGAGTTACGCCGATGACAAAAATAAATTTGCCATGTCGGGGTATTCTCCTGCTGACCATGCAACATTCCGTACTTATTTGAAAGAAAGATACCGGAGTGATGAAGTTTTGCAGAAAGCGTGGAACCGCAAAGATGTAACTCTTGAAAATGCTCCGATGCCGACAGATAAACAGTGGTACGGCGGCAGTGTGGGAGTTTTCCTTGATCCGCAGAAAGATATGCAAGTGATCGACTGGTTCCGTTTCCGGAACCGTTCCATCGGTGAAGCGATCACTACACTTGCCCGTTATGTAAAAGAGGAAAGCAACGGCAAATGGCTCGCCGGAGCGTACTACGGTTATTTGCTGGCATTCAGTAATATTTATCACCGTTTGCAGACGGTTGGACATCTGGATATTGAACGGGTGGCGCGTTCACCGTATGTTGACTTTCTCACAGCTCCATCGTATTACACCTGGCGTCATGCCGGGCAGGGTGATGCGATCATGCAGGCTGCTGAAAGTTTCACAGCTCACGGTAAAATGATCATTGTGGAGCAGGATCTGCGTACATTCGGTGAAACCAGCAACTATGAGATCAAAAACGGTATGCTCAGTACTCCGGAACAATCTGTCGGCGGCTTGGATCGGGCGATCGCTCTGACAATGACACGCGGAGTCGGAACGCACTGGCTGGAGATGTACGAAAACTGGTTCCGTGAACCGCTGCTTATCAATGTGATGAAAGAGGGAATCGAAGCTTACGAGGCACTTGGAGAGGTAAAAGGTACGACTCCGGTTGAATTTGCGCTGGTTTCCGATCCGGAAAGTGCGATGTATGTCAAGATCAATATGGGTGACGGAGTTCATGTTGCCAGTATCGGTGAAATGCAGCGGCGTTTGACGGAAACCGCGATGCCTTACCGTCATGTGCTGTTGAAAGATATGCTGGAAAAAAATGTTGTTCCGGAACACAAGTTCTATATTGTGAACAATCTTTTTATGCTGGATGATGCCGAAAGAAGTGCGTTGATGGAACGTTTCAAGAAGGAAAAAGCGGTTGTGTTGTGGCTTTATGCAGCCGGAGTCAGCACGCCGGAGCAGGGACCGTCGGTTGAAAAAATGTCAGAGTTCCTTGGAATCAAATTCCGTATGGATACCGGCAACGATCGTCCGGCAATAAATTTGGTTCCGGGGTATTCTGTGAAACGGGCGGTCAACTTCAATTTGACCTCACCGTGGTTTTATCCGGTATCCGGATTTGATGAAGTTATCGGCAGAACCGCCAATGGCAATCCGGCTCTGGTCAAATGGCAGAAGGATGGAGTGACCCATTATTTCTCCACTTTGATGAATTTGCCGCCTGCATTGATACGTGATCTGGCTGAACGTGCCGGTGTCCACTGCTACTCAAAGAGCGGTGATCCGGTGCTTGCGGGGAATGACGTGGTTGCGCTTCACGCCAAAAACTCCGGTAAAAAGGTCATCAACCTGCGTCCGGGATGTACGATGAAAGCGATCCTCGGACCGGTAAAAGGCGTGTTCCGTTCCGGTCAGCCTTTTGATGTCAGAGCAGGACAAACCTATGTGTTTAAGGTGGATAAGGAATAAACAAACCTGTTTTTCCGGTA
Organism: Lentisphaerota bacterium; assembly: GCA_015061525.1. Lineage (GTDB taxonomy): Bacteria > Verrucomicrobiota > Lentisphaeria > Victivallales > Victivallaceae > UBA1784. The sequence goes on along the minus strand of SUWK01000050.1, from coordinate 9,481 downwards.
ACGCCGTTCTTCTTTTCAAAGAGAGCGGCGTTGATTTTTTTATTGAATGGTGATATATTAACCCCTGTTTAAGAAGTTGGCAGGTGAGGACAAATGAACAGAAAACGTGAATGTATTTACGAAAAAATCGGCGAACGGACTGTTCAGGTGTTGAGTATGCCATGGCTGGGACGGAGTGAGTCCGATGATATTTTGATTTTTAACCACCAGTATTCCCGGCGCAATGATAAATGGCACCGGCACGGTGACTTTTATGAATTGGTACTGGTTTGCGGCGGAACCGCATGCAATGAGATCGGTGACAAACGGCAATGGTTGCGGGCGGGGGCAATGCAGATATTTTATCCGGGAACTGTTCACCGTTACACATCAATAAGAGATTTTTATCACTACAATCTCTTGTTTTCTCCTGCGCTGCTGCAGGGAAAAGAGTGGAATTTTGCCGCATTTCCCAAGGCAAAAGAGCTGCTTTTCAATCCGGCAGGTTTTTCGCCGGTATGTCATTTGGATGACTATGATATGGAAAAGACAGTAAACCGTTTTGAAATTTTGAAACAGGAGTTTTTCCGTCAGGATCCCGGGTGGCGGGATGTGTTGTTTTTTGAATTCGGTGCGGCATTAACATTTTTACTGCGTCACGTAAAAATGCAGGAAAAATTTGTGAGTTCCGGGATATCACGTATAGAAAACTGCATCCGTTTTATGGAAGAAAATATGCTGCAAACGTTGAGTTTGGCAGATTTGGCACACTATACCAATATGTCCGAGAGCAATTTCCGGCATCAATTTCTGGCAGTGACCGGTTTCCCGCCGATCGAATATTTGATCCGTCTGCGGTTGAAACGGGCTGTTACGCTGCTCGGTACTCATTATTCTCTGGCTGAAATCGCCCAGCGGTCAGGATTTGCCGATGTGAATTATTTCAGCCGTCAGTTCCGCAGGCATCTGCATGTTTCACCCCGGGAACTTGCCAGACAGCTTGCCGGCGGCAAAATGGATGTCAATGTGGTTTTCGGATCATTGCTGACTGCCGGTACAGCAGAGTGAATGTTGAAGACCGTTATTTCAACCATTCCGGTTCATCTGCATTGGTGTAGTACCAGTTTTTGATGATTGACTTCTTGAACCGGTAATATTCCCGGTAAGCCGAAACGATATCCGCTGAAACCGGGGTGAAGTCTTTGAAAACTTTTGCAAAATTCCAATCTTCAATATCGGTTTGCCGGAACAATATTTGCCGGTAAATTTGTGCCAGAGACGCGTACGCATGATATTTTCTGAAGCGGCGGAAATATTCTTTATGCAGCGTTTGAAAGTATGCGGTCGTCCAGTTTATCCGGAATTGAGAATCCAATGCCTTTATTACCGGATGATTGATATTGTATACTTTAGGCATATCCGGAGTAAGGGGACGGTTTTGAATATGGATAACTGCCGAGAGTATCTGAGCAGTTTCCAGACACATTTTCCGCAGATGGATATCGCTCAACGCCAGAGCCGAGAGTTCCGGGGAGCGGTCAAGGATAAACAGCTGCATATCCGGTCGCCGAATGTCAATAAAAAAGTTGTTGTCCTGAATTTTGTGAAAAATCTAACCTGCGGTGGCGTCTTGCGGGTAATCTCGCGCCTTCCTCCGCAATCCATCCATCAGTCTTCGCATAAAGCTACGCCTTGAAAAGCCGGTTGGATCAAACCCGTACCGGCTTGGTTGACAAATCACAACTTATGTGATATGTTTTATACACTGATAGAAATGTTTGTTTATAACCTCATGCTTCCGTTTCACAAAATTTGGGACATTACCATAAAAAAAGGAAAATTTTCAGTACAATGCCAATTCCCTGCCGAAATCATAAGCATCCTGCAAATATTTTTGCCATAGTGTCTTTTTTACTTCCAGTTTGTGAGCGGCATCAAACATAGATGATTCATATTTTGAGTAATCATCAAATTGATATGTATCATAAACGTAGAGAGTCTTCACCCGGGTGCTGCCGAAAATCAGCTGCGGAAACTCCAGAGATTTTTCAAGGTGTTCTTTGTAGCCGTACACATCAATGAGAGATTCCGGGATATTCATCGTGTAAACAAAAAAGATATTGAACTTTTTCGGAGCCAGAGATTCCGGCGGATTGCGGTACGCCAGCAGAGGAAAAAACAACCTTTCCAGAAAGTTGCGGTACAATCCGGATTCCGCGCCGAAATAGATCGGTGATGCCATTATCAGACCGTCACAGTTGATTATCTTATCCAGAACCGGTGTCAGATCATCACGCAAGGCGCACTTGCCGAAACTGTCACCGTTTTTGAGTTTACAGGCGAAACAACTGCGGCAGCCGCTGAAATTCAGTTTGCCAAGATCAAACAATTCCGTATCAGCTCCGGTTCCGGCCGCTCCGGCAAGAGCTTTTTGCAGGATCTTTGCGGTATTGCCGTTGGAACGCGGACTGCCGTTGACAGCATAAATCTTTTTCATAAAAAAACCTTTCCGTTGAAACATTGTTTCTCATAAACTAATATAATATGAAAAAAGATTTTTTCAACTGCCGGAGTTTCTTGCAATAAAAGTGTCAGCATGGTATATTATAAGTCGGGAGTTTTGCAGTAACAGAAAAGGTGTTTCCGGTATGGAATGGAAAATATACAGAGCTTTGACAATCGTTGCAGCATTTGTTTTGTGCGGGTGTTTTGCTCCCAAAGCGGTTGACGGGGAAAAAATAAAAATTTCCAATACTCTTTTTCATGAATCCGGTATTTTGGATTTGCGTGGTGAGTATCAGGATGGAGCGTGGGGAATCGTTTCCATGCGTGGAAAAATCGACGGCAAAGCGATCGTGCTTTCCGGCAGTGCTGAATATTGGGGCGGCAGCAAAGATATCGTTCACCGGCTGGTCATTCCGGAACGGATCGAAGAGGTGCGTTTTGATAAGAATGTCCTGTGGAAACGTCAGGAACTTGTAAAAGCGGAAAAATCACCGGCAGCTCCCCCGGCTGAGCCAGTTCCTCCGGTTCCGGTGATCCCGGAAAAAGCCGCAGCTGCAGTTGTGCCGGATAATGAAAAGTCTGAAAATGAAAACTCTTCCGGCAAAGAGGAAACTGAAGTTCCGGCTGCCGTGGATAATACTGTGAAAATCACCCGGTTGAAAGCCGGTGAAGAAGGCGGTTGTTTTTCCCTGGAAATGCGCTGGATGTCTTTTGAAGAAATTTTCTGGGGAACTCTGCCGGATAAAAAAACGCAGAAAAATACCGTAAAACATATTCCGGCAGCAGATGTTTCAGAAATCAATAAATATGCTGATCTTGAAGTTCTTGAAATCAAAGGAACAGTCTATGTGCCGCTGGATCTGACCGGCTTGGATTTGCCGAAATTGAAAAAACTGGTGATTGACAACGGCGAGGTGAAAGGTTTATCTACGGTGAAGCTGCCGGAACTTGAGGAGTTCTATCTCAATGATACCCGTACTGTGCCGCTGGGTAAAATTGCCCTGCCGGAGAATATGCCGCATTTGCATACTGTGGGTATTCAGGCGTTTGCCGGAAATTTCGACTTCAATTCACTTGCCGGAAAACCGCTGAAAAAACTCTGGATCAATGGCGATTGCACCCGTTTTGAATTTCTGGAAGGGATGAAACTTGAGGAGTTGAAGTTCAACGGTTTTACCGCGAGAAACCGGGAGTTGGATGTATTGAAGGGGATGCCGCTTAAAAAACTGAAACTGGCTCCTTTGCGTTCACTGTCTGATTGGAGTTTTCTGCGCGGACTGCCGTTGACGGTACTGGATATCAATGTGACCGGTGGAACCGCCTTTTCTCCGGCATTGCTGAAAGATATGCCGCTGGAAATTTTGCGGCTGACGGCCGGACAGATTGACTGGGACAAAGAGTGGGGGCTTTGCCGGAATCTGCCGTTGAAAGAGCTTATTCTGCGCGGAGCAAGAGTTCCGGAAAAATTTCTTCAGTCATCCGGGATAGAAAAATTGGCGTTGATGGGATGCGTCTTTTATTCCGACCGTAATCCGGCAGAATTGTTCAACCGGCTTCCTGCCCTCCGTCATCTGGCGGTTTTGCGGCTGCACCAGTACCGGCAGCAGGATCGTTCGATGCGGCTCGCGGATTTTCAGCTTGATTGGAAAAAGTTTTCCGGCAGGATGCTGGAATCAATATTTATATCTGCCGATAACATCAACTTTTTACGTTTCTTCCCGGCGGTGAAAAGGGTTTCGGTTTGGAAATCCACTTCACCGGAAATAAAAATGGATATGCTCAAAAACAGGGAATTTGAGATCTTAAATCTGCCGGTCAATGTTCCGTGCATTGCCATACCGCGCAGTATCAATGTCAAAAATTTTCCGGTTCCGTCAGATAATCTGACAGCGGAATGGTAAGTGAAAAAAGGGAATTTTGTTATGCCGACAGTTGATTTGACTTCTGATTTCAAAGGGGAGCGTTATGCTCCGGAAATCATCAAAAAAGAGGTTCATCTGAAATCCGGATTGACCGAATACACCGGAATCGTGTACGATATGAAAATGGATGGTATGACCGGAACATATATTGATTTTCCCGGACATATTGCGGAAACGGATAACGGCCTTTATGCGGATAATTGTCCTTTGGAATTGATTTACCGCTGTCCTGCCGGAGTTATCCATTTGAACTGCAAGAGCGGTGATGGAGCAGTTGGCGCGGACGTTCTGGAAAAGACTTATTGCATAGAAAAGGGAAAACCCGCCTTGATCATCAATGCTTTGGGCGAATTGCCCCCTTGCGGGATCGACAACCGCAGTGTATATCTGGATGAGAGTGCGGTGCAGTGGATCATTGACAGCGGGTGCAAATTGCTGGTGTCGGATATCTATGAAAGCAAAGCTCTGCATGGAGTTTTCCTCAAACTGTTTCAGGCCGGGATCACAACGGTATGTATTCCGGCAAACTTGCACAAATTGACCGCACCGGAAGTCGAGTTGACGGTTCTTTTTCCCAAAATGCCGGGAATCACTCAGCTTCCCTGCCGGATAATCGCTGAATTCTGACAAATTTTTTTTCAACACAAAATAAGGAGAACACAATTATGACAAAACAGGAAATCATTGCCGGATTGCAGGAAATGGGGTTGACCCGCGGGGATAAAGTTCTGCTGCACAGTTCTTTGATCAGTTTGGGACATGTGGATGGCGGTCCGGAAGCGGTGATAGATGCCTTTCTGGAAGTTCTCGGCAAAGAGGGTACTTTGCTGGTTCCGGTCTTCGGTGCGCTGGGTATTCTCACTGAAACATTGAAAAAACGTCCGGATGCAGTTATCAGTCCCTGTCCGGTCGGAACGCTTGCCGCTGTCGGTGCCGATGCCCAGGCGATCTGCAAAGATCATTGGAAAGCCTCTACCGCACACGGTGCCGATACTCCATTTACCCGTCTGGCGGAAATGGGCGGTTATGTTTGTCTGCTGGGCTGTGATCAGGATCGCAATACCTCTTTGCATGGTGTTGAAGCTTTGCTGGAGCTGCCGTATCTGAAAGAAACGACTGCCACATTCACTACTCCGGAAGGGGAAGAGATCACTAAAAGCTGGAAATACTATCCCGGTCCGCACCGCGATTTCATCGGTCTTGACCGTTGTTACCGTGAAGCCGGAGTCATCAAAATTTCCCGTATCGGTAATGCGCAGGTTCGTTTGATCAAATCCAAAGATCTTTTCGATATCGGTCTTGCCATCGGTGAAGAAGATCCGGCTTTCGTGCTTTGTGATAATCCCGAGTGTGCTGATTGTGTCCGTCAGCGGGCGGCGATCTTCGCGGATCGCATGGATAAAGAATCTTTCAAATTAACTGCCTCTGCGAAACTTGCCGGGCGTTACGTGCCGGAGATGGTGGAAAAACTCAACGCCGCCGGGATCAAATGGATCGAACTGGATTACATTCAGGGCAAAGCGTGCGTATTCATGCCGGAAGAAAAACTGGTTGCCGCGGTCAACGAATTGCGCAGTGAAGGTATCGAGATCAGTGCATTGAGTACAGATATCATGCCTGACGATCCGCAAAAGGTTGTTGATCTTGTCAAAGCCGCCGGCATTTCCCGTCTGATTCTGCCGGTCGGTGCCGCTGAAGCTGCAAAGTGTGCGGTCGAAGCCGGTTTGGAAATCTGTTTCCGCAATATCAACCACAGTGCATTGGCGGTTTCCGCATTTATCAAAGAATCCGGAAACGGCAAAGCCTGTTTCAACCCGGCAGCATTCGTAAAAGCCGGTGAAAAACCTTTCCTGCGTTCGTACCGGATGGGGCGGTTCATCAAGATAATGGGACAGTTGGATGTCGTTGATGCGGTTTGGGATGGAACTGTGAAAACTTTGGCGCGCGGCAACGGGGAAATCAAAGAACTGATGTCCATTTTGCGTTGTCACAACTTCGCCGGATTTTTCTGTCTCGGCGGCGGAAGCGGTTATCCCGGTACGTTGAAAGAAGCGGCAGATGATCTGATCTGGCTTTTGGACAACATGTGATAATGGGCGGAAAACAACTGATACTGACTTTTGACGATGCTTGCAAAAGTCATTTGGAGTTTGTCCTGCCGGTTTTGCAGCAGTATGGTTTCGGAGCGACCTTTTTCGTCTGCCGTCCCGACAAATGGCTGCAGAAAGATCCGGAAGCTTATTTGAGTGGTGAAGAGATTTTACAAATATACCGTGCCGGATTTGAGATCGGAAATCATACGATGAATCATGCCGGCATGGCGGCTCTTTCCGATGAAGAGTGCCGTTTTGAGTTGAAAACACTCAACGATTGGCTGGCGCAATATGGAATACCTGCTCCGGTGAGCTTTGCTTATCCCGGTGGACCATATTGTGCCAACGCCGCACAGCTGCTGCCGGAATTCGGTATCCGTGCGGCCAGAACGACGGAACTTGGCTTGTGGGATAAAGCAAAAACTGATCCCATGCGTGTCCCCTGTTTTGCCGTAAGTGAAAATGATGAAAATAATTTTTATGCGGCTGTTGAGTTGGCAAATGAGGATGAGAACTGTGCTGTTACGATTCTGTATCACGGGGTGCCGGATCTGGCGCATCCGTGGTGCAATACTCCGGAAGATATGTTTGCAAAACACATGAAATATCTGGCGGATAATGATTTTTGCGTAATTAGCATGAAAGATTTCTCCGGCAGATGACCGGATAAAACTTGTTTATGGCGCAGTGAGTTTTTCAAGGGAATTCAGATAATCAAGGGCATCGCTCCGGCAGGAGCCGCACATTTCCCGGGAAGGTTGGAGTGATGCGCAAACCGCCGGACGTTCCGGAGAGGTGAATATTTTACAGCGGAAGTTTTCATCCAGATGGATACACGGTACACCAGAAGGTTTTCCCTCCGGCATTCCGGGGATCGGTGATGAGATGGATGGAGCAATGCAGCATGCTCCGCAATTTTCACGGCAGTCAAATTTTTCCATACAGACGGCTTTGCTGTTTGCGTACGGCTAATTTCTGCAGGGCAGGGGCGGGGAAACGTTCTGCCATGCTGCCCCCGACACTTTTTATTATCCGCTCATATTGAGAGAGCAGCTCGCCGCTTTTCAGCCATGATGGTTGGGCGGTGACGGTGTCCAGTGCTGAAACAACTCCGGCGGCAATGATTGAATAATACCTGTCGAGCAGTTTATCCGGGAAATTGGCTTTGCACTGGTGATATATCTGCATTGCATTCATACAGCAAACTGCCGTTCTGGGATAGTGGGAACACATCAGATTCCACGGTTCGCCGTCGGGCAGGTCATTATCTCCGCAATCCCGGAAATCGGTACGCAGCAGAACTGCCGGCATATCCATCATCTTGGCAAAGCAGAATTCCACAACCGTACCGGAATCCAGATCTGTTCCGTCAAAATTGGCGACGATGACATCGCAATTGAGCAGCAGTTCAAAATCGGCATCCCGGATCGCTTGAGAGGTTCGGTCAACCACTTCGCACTCCCCGTCCTGCGGCAGCATAGTCAGGTAACGGTGTTGTGAAACATCGTCGATCGTTTTTGCGAGCATGAGATTGCCGCCGATATCCTTGCTGTTAAAAAGATCCCCGGCAAAATATATTTTGAGAGCTTCCATAATCTTATCCATCAACTGTCTGTAAAACTTATTCAAAAGCATACTATAATACCGGCTGTTCAAAAAAGCAAGGCGAAATGATATTTTTATCGATCAAAGAGGCTGCTGATTTGCAAAAAATTCCCGGATGTGCTATATTCTGTAAAAAGAGGTTTTCGGCAGAAAAGGAGAATGATTGTGAAAAAATTTTTTGCAATATTGTTTGTTTTCTTGATTTCGGTTACGTCAAGTGCTTTGGAGTGCAGCTCCTGCAGTAAAAATATCCGTGGGCAGTATATATCACATCCGGAAAAGGGCAATTTCTGTTCCCGGGAGTGTCTGGCGAAGGTCATGCCGAAGTGCCGGGTATGTAAAGAGCCATGCATGGAAAAGGCTGTAAAGATAAGGAATTATATCTATTGCAGTCAGGAGTGCATGAATAAAAGTTTGAAGTGTGCCGCCTGTTCCGGGGTGCTTGGTCCCGGCAGTGTCGCCAGAGAAAATGTCAACGGACGCAAGGCATTTTACTGTGTGAAGTGCAGTAAATTGCCCGGATGTTATTTTTGTTCGATGCCCTGCCGGGTCAAACCGCTGAAAGATTCCCGCCGGATTTGTCCGAGATGTATGAAAAACACGGTAAAAGACCGTCGTCAGATAGAAGCGATGTTCAAAGAGGTCCGCAAATATCTGGCGGCGAAATTCGGCTATGACCGGGTTCATAAAATCGAACTGCATGTAGTTGATCTCAAAAAACTTACTGAATTATCCAAGTCCACATACTCATCAGAGGGCGGCAGACGGATGGCATTGATGAATTATCAGAGCAAAATACAGACCCGCACTTATCCAAACGGCAGAACGGAGCAGAGTGTCATTGAAGAAAATTGTCATATCTACGTTTTGACACATTGTCCGAGAGAGTTGTTGTACGATGCTCTTGCACACGAATTGACCCACGACCATGTCCGTCATCATGTCGGTGTAAAGGTCAAAGATCTTGCCTTGGAAGAGGGATTGTGCGAACTGGTGGCATCTATATTCAACCGGGCAAAGGGGAATGGTTTTCTGAACCGGTCCAAAAAAGCCAATCCGGATCCGGTTTATGGCGGCGGCTACCGTAAAATGAGTGAAATTTACAAGCAAAACCGTCAGAGTTTCAAGAAAACACTGGATTATTTGCGCTGAATCTGGCATGAAATGCGAGGCGTTAAATAAAAGGGCAGCCGATAAGCGCGTAACGACGCCTGTCGGCCCCCTGACGTTTCCAATGGTGTTTTTACCGTAGGCTCTGTTCCCGATATTGGTTGATGCCCTCCGTGGTATGTTCAACGCTCGGGTGCGAGGCGGTTGCCGCCGAGCGCGCAGTCCGCATGCGAATGTACTTTGCGAGCATTTCCATGCGAGCAAAGC
>SUWK01000049.1 GCA_015061525.1 Lentisphaerota bacterium | reverse complement strand
GGCTTTGCTCGCATGTAAATGCTCGCAAAGTTCATTCGCATGCGGACTGCGCGCTCGGCGGCAACCGCCTCGCACCCGTGTGTTGAACATGCCACAGAGGGCATCAACCAATATCGGGAACAGAGCCTTTTTATATTGCAATATTTTCAAGAGAATATTTGACAAGTATTACTTTTAATACTATATTAAGGGAAAATGTATTATTGTTCAACAAAAAAAAGGTAAAATACAGTATTATGAACATCAACAATATAAACCCTGATTTGAGCATCAGCATCATCCCTGATCAGAACAATGCTGCCGCCCCTGATATGGCGACCGCTCCGGCAGCTCCGGAACAGCCCAAGCAGCCGAGCATTTACGGTGAATTGCCGCAGATCCCCACGCAGGATGCCGTGGAAGGGATCAAATTTGACTTCAACGAAGGTATCCGTATTCTCTTTCCCCACAACGGTAAAGAGTACCATGTGACCTTTACCGATATCGACACCGGCGTGATCCTCTACAGTGCCGATACGGTTCCCGGTGCGTACGTCACCAGTGTGAAAAAGTTCTTTATCCGTTTCCGGCTCATAATCCATGAAAAAGGCGGCAAAGAACCGATCTTCACCCACGATTACGACTGCAAAGACAAAGAGGTGATGATCCAGCTTCCGGTTGGAACTCTGGGCGACAGCATCGGCTGGTTCAGCTACGTCGAGCGTTTCCAGCAGAAACACGGCTGCAAACTCATCTGTGTCATGACTCCGTGGATCGCGGATATCGTAAAAAAACAGTATCCCGACATAACCTTTATCACCACTGAAGAGACGAAAAATTACGCCCCGTACGCCTGTTACTACATGGGACTTTTCTTCCGCGGCGACGTGGATCACCAGCCCATCGACTTCCGTTATATAGGTCTTCACCGTACGGCGGGATATATTCTCGGAGTCGATCCCAAAGATATTCCGCCGCGCGTGGATCTTTCCGCGCCGCGCAAAATCAAAGAAAAATATGTGTGTATCGCAGCACAAAGTTCCAGTCAGGCAAAATACTGGAACAATCCTTTCGGCTGGATGACTGTTGTCAAGTTTTTGAAAGACAACGGTTACCGCGTGCTGTGCATCGACAAGGAAAAAGTCCACGGCACCGGTTTGAACTGGAACTTCATCCCCTACGGAGCCGAAGACTTCACCGGTGATCTGCCGCTGCAGGAACGCATCGACCTGATCAAAGATGCTGATTTCTTCATCGGTTTGAGTTCCGGATTGAGCTGGCTGGCATGGTGCTGCGAAGTGCCGGTGGTGATGATCAGCGGATTCACCCACCCGACCAACGAATTTGAAACCCCGTACCGGGTGATCAACTATCACGCCTGCCACAGCTGCTGGAACGATATGCGGTTGGATTTCGACCACTTCGACTTCCTCTGGTGTCCGCGTCACAAAGGTACTGACCGTCACTTTGAGTGTACCAAACTGATCTCACCGGAACAGGTCATTACCACCATCAAAAAGATTCCGTCTTTCAAACCTGCTGAAGAAAAGTAAAACTTTTTGAATGACTGAGCCGGTAAAACTTTATTCATCCGGAAATTTGATTTCATCCGGAACAGATTTCAGCGGTTCTTTCGGAGAAGCGTACTGCTTGTACGTTTCTTCCGGCGGAAGCGTATCTGCAGCGGTGAGTTCAGGCGGTCAAATTCACGTTTCTTCCGGCGGTAAAGCTGCAAGCAGCACCGTTCTTACCGGAGGCAGTATGACGGTTTACCGTGGAGGAAGTGCGGCAAATACAATGATTGCCGCCAACGGCGGTCTGGTGATATCTTCCGGCGGCAATGCTGCCGGAACTATCGTTTCCAGCGGCGGGAGCATGATCGTTTCCAACGGCGGCCTGGCAGATAATACGGTCGTTTCTTCACGGGGGAATTTCTACGTTTCTTCCGGCGGCAGTGCCATTTCCACACTCATTTCCGGCGGCAACGGCTGGTTTTACGATGATGCATATATTTCATCGGCGGCGGTCGTTTCCGGCAACATCCATATTTTCGGAGCGGCGGCAGTCAGCTTTTTAAGTGCATACTCCACCGGTTCGGCACGGATCGCCTCCGGTGCGATCGTAAAGAGTGCCGTCAGTTTATCCGGCGGTATCATCAGTGTGGAAAACTCCGGAACCGTCAGTGCATTGAAAATATCTTCCGGCGGTACCGCCACCATCTGGTCAGGCGGGATCGTCAAAGATCTGGTCATATCTTCCGGCGGCAGCATGAATCTGAAATTCGGCGGCACCCTGCACGGCACGATCACCTTGCAGAGCGGATCGATCCTGCAGACCGACGCCCGTGCGGGAATACAGATGCTGCTGAGTGAACGTACTGCCTCTGATCCATACCTTATCAATGACATATCGTACATTTCCGGCAATCCGGCGTACACGATTTCAGTAAGTTCCACTCAGGCGTACGGTGAATACCGTCTGGTGCAGAATGCCGCATCATTCAGCAAAACGATCACCGTCAAATGCGGCAGTGAAGAACTCGGATCATTGAACATCAACGGCAGCGGGATATTCAGCAGCAACCGCCTTTATTCGCTGAAGAAGGTCGATAATTCGCTGCATTTATTGGTTTCCACAGCAGAGATCGGTGATTTGCAGGCGGACTTTTCCGGGGCATCGTGGCGCGAATTGCCAAATATAACAGCTTATGAGGTGGAGCTTTCTCCCGATGATTTTTCACATGTTCTGCAGTTGACCGTCTCCGGCAATGCGCTGGATTTTTACAATCTGCCGGTGTCATGCCGCTGGCGGGTCAAAATCGAGGGGACCGACTGGGTGGAAGGCAGCAGGATCACCGCCGCACCGGAAACGGCTCCCGAAGTATGGAGTTCTGATGCCGATGGCAGCAAGGATCTCTTTTTCGCACACAGCAATGGAGTCTGGACCGGTAATTACGCCGCCGAACATCAGGGCAGATTCAACGGCTGGAGCGGCACCGGTCAACAAGTCATGCTGACCGGTAAAAACCGGATAAGTGACATTTTCACCGGGGCTGCTGCCGATGACAATCTTCTGCTTCTGACCGATGATGCCAATGGTGACGCGCTGATTCTGGACGATATCTTTTCGCCGGTCGCCCCCACGGCAGCAGCGGTGCAGGCACGGTTCAGCAGGATCCGGGAGATCCGCGCTGGAGCGGGGGACGATGTGATCGACCTGACCAGCAACCGGATCGCTTATACCGGCAACGGGTTAAAAATATACGGCGGCGGCGGCAACGATACCATCTGGGCCAATAACGGAACCAACATCCTCTGCGGCGAAGCGGGGAATGACTCAATCACCGGAGCATTCGGTGATGATATTATTTCCGGCGGAGCGGGGAACGATACCCTGCATGGCGGCGGCGGTGAAGATGTTTTTGTATTCGGTGAAAACTGGGGCATCGACACCGTCACGCAGCTGGCGACCGGCAGTATCACGCTCTGGTTTGAATCCGGTTCCCGCAGCAATTGGGATGCCGGAACCATGACCTACACCTGCGGCAGCAGCAAAGTCACCGTCTCCGGGACAGACCGGATCCTGCTGAAATTCGGCGATGACAACTCATTTCAGTTCGACAATCTGACTGCGGTTGGAGCGTTTGAAGATGATGCGGCGGGCAGGATTTTCGGCAGCACTGCCGAAGAGTCCATGCTGGCGTGAATTTTACTCCTCCACAGCCGGATAACAGTTGAAAAAACTTTCTACCGGAGTTATATTATATGGATTTTAAGTTTAAACTCTTCTGTGAAGTGAAAGGATTTCAACTATGGCTGAGTGCATTGAAAAAAATGAACCGTTGGATTTTATCCGGGAAATTATCGCCAATGATGTAAAAAACGGCAAGCACGGCGGGCAAGTCATCACCCGTTTTCCGCCGGAACCCAACGGTTACATCCATATTGGTCATGCAAAAGCGTTGTGTCTGGACTTCGGTGTCGCCAAAGAGTTCGGCGGCAAATGCAATCTGCGCATGGATGATACCAACCCCACCAAAGAAGATACCGAATACGTGGAATCCATTGTCAACGATGTCCGCTGGCTCGGCTTTGAACCGGCGGCGATCCTCTATGCCAGCGATTATTTTGACCGGATGTACGATTGCGCCGTGGAACTTATCAAACGCGGCAAAGCCTACGTTTGTACTTTGAGCAACGAAGAGTGGGAAGAGTACAAAGGCAATCTGCAGACTCCGGGCAAAGATTCCCCCGGCAGACAGCGTTCCGTTGAGGAAAACCTTGACCTTTTCGCCCGCATGAAAGCCGGTGAATTTGAAGACGGTGCCATGGTTCTGCGGGCAAAAATCGATATGGCTTCCCCCAATATCAATATGCGTGACCCCGTAATATACCGTATCCGGAGAATACACCACTTCCGTCACGGTGATAAATACTGTATTTATCCGATGTATGACTTTGCTCATCCGCTGGAAGATGCCTTTGAAGGGATCACCCACTCTCTCTGCACCCTGGAGTTTGAGATCCACCGCCCGCTCTACGACTGGGTTCTGGAAAATCTCGACTTCCCCGAGCCGCCCCACCAGTACGAGTTCTCGCGCCTGAATCTCACTTATACAGTGATGAGTAAGCGCAAACTGCTCCAGCTGGTCAAGGGAAACCATGTGGATAACTGGGATGATCCGCGTATGCCCACCATCTGCGGAATGCGCCGCCGCGGTGTGCCGGCAGCCGCCATCCGCAAAATGTGCAAAATCGTCGGCGTGACCAAGTTTGACGGCACGACCGATGCTGCCGTGCTGGAACACTGCATCCGCGAAGAACTCAACGCCACAGCCAGCCGTTACATGGCTGTACTTGATCCGTTGAAAGTGACCATCACCAACTTTCCAACTGAAGGCGTGGAAGCTCTGGAAGCAGTCAACAATCCCGAAGACCCCGCCGCCGGCAGCCGCAAGATCAATTTCAGCAAAAATCTCTACATTGACCGTGCTGATTTCATGCTTGAACCGCCCAAAGGTTACTTCCGTCTGGCTCCCGGTGCCGAAGTCCGGCTGCGTTACGGATACTTTATCCGCTGTACTGATGTGGTCAAAGATGCTGACGGCAATGTCATTGAAGTCCTTTGCACCTTCGATCCTGCCACCCGCGGCGGCAACTCGCCCGACGGCAGAAAAGTCAAAGGTACCATCCACTGGCTCTCTGCCGAAGATGCTGTGGAAACTGAATTCCGTCTGTACGACCGGCTCTTTTCCGTGGAAAACCCCGGTGCCGACGGCGTGGATTTCCTCACCCAGCTCAACCCCGATTCAAAAAAACTGGTCAAAGGTTTCATCGAACCGGCAGCCGCCGAACTTACTCCCGGAACCGCCATACAGTTTGAACGGGTCGGCTACTTCGCCGTCGATCCTGATTCCAGCAGTACGCTGCCCGTATTCAACCGGACGGTGACCCTGAAAGACTCCTGGAGCAAACAGCAGAAAAAATAAAAAACGGCTTCCTTTGGCAAAAGCTCTGTTCCCGATATTGGTTGATGCCCTCCGTGGCATGTTCAACGCTCGGGTGCGAGGCGGTTGCCGCCGAGCGCGCAGTCCGCATGCGAATGAACTTTGCGAGCAAAACCATGCGAGCAAAGCCGACGCAACAAAAGTTGCGAGGATGAGCGGAGGACGAGCAATAAGCCGCGAGCGACCGGAAAGAGTGCCAAAGGCACTCGCCCCGGGAGCGCAGGCGCAATAACTTAATGGAAGAACCCAATGCCCCGCAACAGTCACGGGAAGGCCCTTGAGGGAGGGGAGTTTGAGGGGAGGGAAACGCAGTGTCCCGCCCCTCAAGTGATATGCACCCCAAAAGTTGAATACAACTAAAGGAGTGCATATTTTATGGATAATGTCCCAAATTTTGTAATATCAACCAAGCCGGTACGGGTTTGATCCAACCGGCTTGTCAAGGCGTAGCTTTATGCGAAGACTGATGGATGGATTGCAGGAGCAAGGCGCGAGATTACCCGCAAGCTGCCACCGCAGGTTAGATTTTTTACAAAATTCAGGACAACAACAACGGCAAACGTTCCGGCAAAGTACGCGATGCAGTATGCCGGAGTTTATGTAGCAGGGCAATCTGCCATTATGCAGCTGATATCTTTTGCGATCTGCTGCCGCAGTTCATCAGGCGAAGCGAAACGCTTTTCCGGACGGAGAAAGCGGTAAAGTTCCACACAAAGTTCCCTGCCGTACAGGGAACCTGAAAAACCGATCAGATGTATTTCGATCCTCCGCAAACCGTTTCCGTAGGTCGGTGCAACTCCGATGTTGAGTGCAGCCGGGTAACGCTTACCATCGACCACGGCACTGCCGCTGTACACGCCGTCCGGCACCATGACACCGGCGGTAAGGCGCAAATTAGCCGTCGGCGCAGCAAGTTCATCAGTGGCGATATGAAAACCGTGTTCCACCACCCCGGTAAGCTGCACCGGATACCCCTGCATACTTGCCGCACGCTCCAGTTGTCCGGCGGCAACAGCTTTGCGGATAGCTGAAGAACTGATGGTTTCCCCCTCGAACTCCAACTCCTGTACCGCATCGAAGCTCCAGTTGTTTTTCTTGCAGAAGCCGGCCAGCAGTTCCCGGTTTCCCCTGCCCCCGGCTCCGAAACGCCAATTACTGCCGACACAGATGCCGCAGATATTCAATCCGGAATTGTTTTTCAATTCTTCCAGAAATATTTCCGGTTCCAGAGAAGCTACCGCGGGAGTAAAATTGATAAAAACACAATCATCCGCCCCGGCAGCCAGCAAAGCGGCGGCACGCTGACTTTCGGTCATCAGCAGTTCCGGCGGGGCTTGCGGGAAAAACAGACTTCGCGGATGCGGCGAAAAACTTACTGCAATTACCCCTGCTCCGCAAGATCGGGCACGTTCAAACGCTTTTTTTATGATTTGGCGATGTCCGCGATGAACTCCGTCAAATACTCCGATTGCGGCAACATATGAGGAAAATTGTCCAAATGTGAGATTTCTTGAAAAATTAATGATATTTCCCATTTTTTTATGTAAGTTTTCCGATCAAAAAAAAAAAAAATAATTGTAAATACAACTTGCAATGATATATTATACACCAGTACAAGTGAAAAGTCAAAAGGTAATGTTATGAAAACCGTATTATATCCCGGGTCATTTGATCCGTTTACCAATGGACACCTCGATCTGGTCGAGCGTGCCGGGTTGCTTTTTGACCGGGTCATTGTGGCAGTGGCAGTCAATGCAGCCAAGTCACCCATATTCACCATGCAGGAGCGTTGTGAGCTGATCCGGGAGAGCTGTGCCGCTCTGGAACATGTGGAAGTAGTCGCTATTGACGGATTGCTGGTCAATTCTCTTGAATACTACGGTGCAGATGCCATTTTGCGCGGTCTGCGTGCGTTTTCGGATTTTGAATATGAACTGCAGATGGCTCTGCTCAACCGCAATTTGAAACGTCAGTGTGAAACTATTTTTATGATGCCTACGTTGAAGAACTCTTTTGTTTCTTCCACTCTGGTAAAAGAAGTAGCCCGGCTTGGAGGAAATTTTGAAGAATATCTTCCTGCCCCGGTCGCAAAAGCTCTCAAAATCAAATTAGGAATAAAAAAATGAAAAGTTCTCTTCTTTCCAAAGCAGAAGCGGTGTTGGAAGCGGTCTGTTCGGTCAACGATCCTATAGCGATAAAGGAATTGACCAAGATGCTCAACATGCCGCTGCCTACCGTCAGCCGCCTGTGTGCAGATCTGGTGGAAACCGGTTTACTGGAAAAAACCGACTATCATCACGTCACTCCGGGCATTTCCCTTGTCCGTCTCGGCAGTCAGGCGCAAAACTCCAGTCCGCTGGTTTCGATACTGAAACAGCCGGTGATGACCTATTCGATGATGTCCGGGCTGAATGCCGCAGTATACGGCTTTGACAAAGAGACATTCTTTCATATTTTCAGCTGTCATCAAAGCAATCCGGCACAGGATGCGTTACGTTACACCGGAGCTTTTCAGGTGTTGATGGCGGCAGCCAATCTCACTCCGGAACAGGCGCAGAAGATAACCGAAAAGAAATATCCGGATATGCCGGTCACGGAAAAGGTGATTTGCGATCAGGAGTTCAATACGGTTCTGAAACAGAAGATACTTTCCCGTATCGCTCCCAACAAAAAGTGGATGATCTCCATGCCGTTTTATTATATGGATATTGCCTGTTCACTTACTTTCTACGGTCAGGGAAAAGAAGACCGGACCGTGGAAGCGGAACTCTTTGAAATATCCAAAGTACTCTCCCGCGTGAGAACCGGTCTTGACCGTATCGGCAAAGGCGAGGATTGATTCTTATGGAAAAATTTGCAGAGTTCGTCAAACGCCATGCCGATGCAAGCGGTGCGGTAATACTGTTTTTTGCGACTCTGCTTTTTTTTCTGCCGGGAATCAATTTTTCCCCGGTCCCGCTGGATGATCAGGCATATATAGGAGCGGAATATCTGCTCTTTCCAACTTGGCAAAATTTTCTTTACCACCTGAAAACCCCCGTTCTTGACCTCTATTCACCGCTGGTGATGCACTCATTTATGCTGGATTACCTGCTGTGGGGCAAAGAACTGCTTCAGGCGGGTGGACGTTTTCACAACATCCTGCTGCACTGTCTGAACACTGTAATGTTCTTTTATCTGCTGCGGCAGATCCGGATCGTCAGGAGTTCTCCTGAAAAGCCCTTCACCCTCAGTCTGCCTGCCGCGATTTTCGGAGCAGTCTGTTTTGCTCTGCACCCGCAGCGGGTGGAATCAGTCATCTGGATCGTTGAACGCAAGGATGTACTGGCGATATTTTTCGGTTTGGCAAGTATGCTGTGCTTTATTCACAGCTTCCGTAAAAACCGTTTGCCGCTGGCAGGGGCGATCCTTTATTTCCTCTCTTTCGGCGCAAAACCGCTGATAATCACTCTGCCCGGGGTCCTGCTGCTCGGTATCTGGGCAGGAACAGAAAAATTCGACTGGAAAAAAACGTTGAAAATGCTCTGTCCGTATCTGGCGGCAATGCTGTTCTATATCGGCTTGAACGCGATGCAGCTGAAAAATTTTGCCGGAAATTCAGCAGCCGGTGTGCTGGATTGGAGCAGATTGCAGATCGTTATCCAGAATTACACTTTTTACTTTTTCAAAACCATCATGCCGTTGGGTATTCAGCCGCTCTATCCGAAATTCGTGTGGAACAGTACGACGCTCGTACTCTGCATAATGTTCTGGCTGATGACTGCAGCAGTACTTGCCGCCGCGATCATCAAGTGGAAATACCGTAATATCTTTCTGGGATTTGCCGCTCCGCTGCTGCTGATATATCTGGGTGTAACCCTGCCGATGGCAGGATTCAAATCCATCGGTAATGCGGAATTTACCGACCGCTACAGCTATTTTCCGGCAATGTTCATCTGGTTGGGCATGGCGGCACTCTGCGAGTATACGGCAAGACGTAAAACCAACTGGCAATATCTTTTCCCCGCTTATGCAGCATTGATAGCGATCCTGGGCTTCTGCTGTCTGCAGACCTGGCAGAGCAAAGAATCCTTTATTGTTGCGGCATTGGGAGACGGGAAAAATGTTCACCCGACGGCACTGCGCCTTGCGGCATGGAGCTGTTTTGAGAACGGCGATTTTGAACAAGCCGGAACTTTTGCCAATCATGCCCTGGTACTGGCGGATGATTTCCGCCGGGAAGAGGATGAATTGTTCGCACTGGGTATGCAGGGGTTGATCGAATTGAAACAGAACAATCTCAACGGACTTGCCAAACTTGACGCGGCAGTAACCACCCCGGCATGGGGAAGATTCATGTACAGCAGTATCGGTTTTGCTGAAAGAGTTCTGATGACGGCGGCGGAATACCATCTGAAAATAAACACGCCGCAGGATGTGGAATTTGCCCGCCAATGCTATCTGGTGCTTGCCGATATTTCCACGGGCAGAGACCCGCTGAAAGAGTTGAGTTTTCAAGCATACGCGGCGTACCTTGCCAAAGATTATGTTCTTGCCGAACAGCTTACCGGCAAGGCACTGCAACTTTCCCCGAATGATAAAGTTCTGCTTGACGATGCCGCATTCTACCGGAAAAAAGCCGCCGATACCAACTGAAAACGCGATCAGCAGACCCGGATGACCTTTATATTGTAAAGGGCGGCAAGTTTTTCAATTTTTTCCGCAACATGCCCGACACCAATAGCACAGTGATGTGACGGTGCTGCGGCGCACCACGCTTTGAGAAACTCTTTTACCGGCAGCGGAAATTTGTAACGGCTGTTGGTATTGCCGATCTGCAGGACTTCTCCGGGAACTGATTCTCCCTCGGCAACCAGAAGTGATATCTCTGAATTCGCCCCTTGAACGACCGCCAGCAAAGTACATGCGCCATGCCTTACGGTCATTTGAATAGATAAACCTTTACCCGGTTTACCGTGATAAACCGGAACGGGAACAAGTCCTGTCCTGCCCTCGGCTATAGAAAAATGCGCCGGACCATCATGTCCCCAGAACACGATGTCATCTTTATAATCCGCCAGATACAATTCGGAAAATGATCCTCCGGCTTCCAAAAGGTCAAGGATTTTCATCGCGATAACATTGCGCACTTCACATTCTCCGGCAACCGGCAGATGCCGCCCGGTCAGCAATGTATTTCCGGCGATGACACTGGTAACGATATTCTGATATTCACAATCTTCCACGCTTTCATAATAATATGCCATCGCATCCAGGGCACGGTGTTCAACAAGTTTATCCAGAGCGCAGCTGGTCTTGGCGGCCCGGTTCAGTTCATCTTCAGAACATTCGCATGATATATCAAAAACATCAGCCATTTCCTGCCGTTTGGCGGCAATTTCTTCCTGAACGATCGAGCGGTGTTCTTTGGCAAGTTGACAAAATTCGATCAGATCAAAATGACACCCGAAAACTCCGCTCAACGCCGTAAGATCGCTGTAAACATCCAGCATTCCGCAATAATATTGACCGAGAATACCGATATTACTGCGGCGCAAATGATATTTGACTTTGGCAGCATCAAGAAAATCATCTATTTCACGCCAGACTGCCGGATCATCCAAATACCCGCTGACCAAATGGGAACGGATCCCGACTCTGGCAAAAACACATGAAATTTCCGGCAGAGAACATGCCTGACAATTCTCAAGCCAGATCCCGGTCATCAAACCGCGATCATTCTGTGCATTGAATGAATGGTAGTCAAGTTGGGCCGTCGGCTGCAGATTAAGCAGAACGACCGGGACATTCAAATGCCGCACGATCGGCAAAACCGTGGAACTCAATGCGTAAGTGGAAATGTAAAGAAAAACGAGTTCAACTCCGGATTGTTTCAACTCATCTGCGGCATTTTTTGCCGCCTCCACACTGTCAACTATACCGGTGTTGACAACAGCGATACCGGGACGCTGCATTTTTGCAGCGATGAATTTCTGATAAGATTCTAAATTGCTTTTCAACTGCGGGAACTGTCCCCAATAAGTATCCAACCCCAAACCAACCAGACCGATATTGCAAGTGTTTTCCATATCCATCATCTCCTTAAGAAATTACTGCGTGGTATAAATATGATTGGTCTTTTCGTGTTTTCAAGACGTTGCAGAAGATTTTTCAGACAATTTACAACTGCAATGGCTGAATCAGAAAAAAGGTACGTACCATAAAAATTTTCCGGTTTTGCAGAAGCTGAAAAGAGAGAGGGGCAAGTTCGCTTTCTTTGCAAAGCTTTTTTTCAAAAACGCTATGTTCCCGAAAAGGGGAGATGGCATTGCGGGGAGGGGAAAACCTTTTTTCACGTGAAAAAAGGTTTTCCCCTCCCCGCACCCCACCCCTTTCGAAAAAAGCGAGGTATTTTGCCGCTCCGTTGTCGCGGCATAGTTTACTCCAACAGCAATGCAATTATTGGAAAAATATTATCTCTCCTCAATGGGAACAGAGCTTTTCAAAAAAGCGTTTTTTGGCTTTGCATTATGGGCAATCCCGCACCTTGCTGGCTCTTTGCAAAACACGGCATTGCCTCATACTGCTGTGTCAAAAATAAAACGATCAAGCCGCAACATCGGAGCGGCGCGCTCGGCGGCAACCGCCTCGCACCCGAGCGTTGAACATGCCACGGAGGGCATCAAAAAGAAAAACCCAGCGGATGTTACTCCACTTGGGTTTTGCAAAGCTTTTTTCAAAAGCGTCGATCAAGCCGCGACATCGGAGCGGCGCGACAGTTCGCTTTCTTTGCAAAGCTTTCTTTCTCGTGAAAGAAAGCGGGTGCATCATACCTTGCAGCAGCATTTACCGGCGTTCAGTTTGCTTGAGGGGTGGGACACTGCGTTTCCCTCCCCTCAAACTCCCCTCCCTCAAGGGTCTTCCCGTGACTCCTCAAAGACACTGGGTTCTTCCATTAAGTTATTGCGCCTGCGCTCCCGGGGCGAGTGCCGTCGGCACTCTTTCCGGTCGCTCGCGGCTTATTGCTCGTCCTCCGCTCATCCTCGCGACATTTGTCGCATCGGCTTTGCTCGCATGGAAATGCTCGCAAAGTACATTCGCATGCGGACTGCGCGCTCGGCGGCAACCGCCTCGCACCCGAGCGTTGAACGTGCCACGGAGGGAATCGTTTAAAATAAAAATGGCTCCGGCACCTGGGCTCGAACCAGGAACCAAGTGGTTAACAGCCACCTACTCTACCATTGAGCTATGCCGGAGCGTTCACGATCATTTCGTTCGCTATGTCATATAATATAGCTGTGATTTCAGATTTGTCAACACAATTTTTCAAAAAAAATCAAAAAAAAACGCAAAAGAAATGAAAACGGCTCGCTTTTTCTGGTATTTTGCCGGATTGATGTTATATTATATAGACGTGGAAAATGGTGATTTTCTCCTTTTCCGGTACTATATAACGGTGCAAACCTTGGTATTCAGGTAATTTCGGGGGAACTGAAATGAAAATTCACGAAATTAAACAATTTGACCATATCGTTATCGGCAGCGGGCTTGCCGGATTGACCTGTGCATATCACCTTGCCAAAAGCGGCAGAACCGTAGCAGTGTTCACCAAACGGGAAATTGATGAATGCAACAGCCGTTTTGCCCAGGGCGGAGTGGCATGTGTTATAGATAAACTTGACTCTTTTGATGAACACGTTGCAGATACCCTGACCGCCGGAGCCGGTATGTGTGACGAAAAAGCCGTACGGGCGATCGTTGAAGCCGGGCCGGCTGCGATCAATGAAATCATCGCTCTGGGAGCAAAATTCACCACCCGCGGTGAATTGGGGCATCAGGATGACCCGGATTCCTTCGACCTCGGCAGAGAGGGCGGCCACCACAAACGCCGCGTCCTGCATGCCGGAGATATCACCGGGGCGGAGCTGGAAAAAGTTATGGTTCAGACCATCCGCAAAACTCCGAATGTAACGGTTTTTGAACACCATATCGCCATTGATCTGGTCGTCAGTAAACGGCTCGGTCTGCCTGGTGTGAACCGCTGTTTCGGTTGTTACGTTCTCAACACAGTCACCGGAGATATTTTCACCGCCCTTGCCGCCTCCACCACGATCGCCAGCGGCGGTGCCGGCAAAGTCTATTTGTACACCAGCAACCCCGATGTCGCCTGCGGTTCCGGTGTGGCAATGGCGTACCGGGCAGGAGCAAAGATCGCCAATATGGAGTTCATCCAGTTCCACCCGACGATCCTGTACCACCCGACGATCCGTTCTTTTCTCATCAGCGAAGCTCTGCGCGGCGAAGGTGCCGTCCTCAAATGCCGGGAAAAACGCGGAGCCGAACCGGTGGAATTCATGCAGAAATACCACCCGATGCAGAGTCTTGCCCCGCGCGACGTGGTAGCCCGCGCGATCGACTCCGAAATGAAACGCACCGGAGAAGAGTGCGTTTATCTGGATATCCGTCATCACAGCGAGGAAACCCTCAAACTCCGTTTCCCGAATATTTTCGCCAAGTGCCTTGAAGCGGGGATCAATATGGCTTACGACCTGATCCCGGTGGTTCCGGCAGCGCACTTTGTCTGCGGCGGGATCAAAACCGATGTCACCGGCGCAACCAGCATTGAGGGATTGTACGCCGTCGGTGAAGCTGCATGTACCGGTCTGCACGGAGCCAACCGTCTGGCGAGCAACAGCCTGCTGGAAGCAATGGTCATTCCGCGCTCGATGGCAGTGGATATAAATGCGCGTTTTGAATCACTCAAGGCTATCGGACCGGATATCCAAAAAGCGATGAACTGGACGACCGGCAACGCAACCGACTCCGATGAGCAGGTTCTGATCGCCCACAACTGGGATGAGATCCGCCGGTTCATGTGGGACTACGTCGGCATCTACCGCACCAACAAACGTCTGGAACGGGCAAAAAACCGGATCCAGCTCATCCGCAAAGAGATTGAAAAATATTATTGGGATTTCATCGTAACCGCGGATCTGGTGGAACTGCGCAATATCGCCACTATCGCTGAATTGATCATCGACTGTTCTCTCAAACGCAAAGAGAGCCGCGGTCTGCATTACAACGCGGATTACCCTTTCCTCGATCCGGAACTTGAGTGCGTGGATACGATCATCCAGCGGGATGTAAGGAGCCGGTAATGCAGTACGATTTTGCCATTTCCCCCGGAGCATACAAGGTTGTTTCCGAACTTCAGCATGCCGGTTTTGAAACCTATATCGTCGGTGGAGCCATCCGGGATCTGCTGTTGGATAAAAAGCCGAAAGACTTTGACATATCCACCTCTGCCACTCCGGAAGAGGTGCGTCATGTTTTCGGCAGACGCAAAGCACGGATCATCGGCAAACGTTTCCGTCTGACCCACGTGACCCTTGCCGGGGAACTTTTTGAAGTCAGCACCTTCCGCAAAATGCCTTCAGTTCTCGCCGGTGATCACGGGGAGGAAAAATTTCAGAAACTGCCAGAAAACCTCATCGTTTCCGACAACTCTTACGGTACAGCCAAAGAAGATGCGTTCCGCAGGGATTTCACTGTAAATGCATTATTTTATGACCCGGTAAGCCGGGAATTGATCGATCACACCGGCTTGGGATTGAAAGATATTGAAGATCACGTCGTACGTGCCATCGGTGAACCGGCACTGCGCTTTGAGGAAGACCCGGTGCGGATGCTGCGGGCGTTGAAACTGGTGGCGCAATTTGATTTTTCGCTGGACAGTGCCACGGAAAACGCTCTGTTCAATGCTCTGCCGCTGCTGCAGCATGCTTCCCCCGGAAGATTGTCGCTGGAGTTGGAAAAAATCCTGAAATCCACCTGCAGCGACCGGCATTTTGAAGTGTTTTTCGATTACGGTCTGCTGACCTATTTCCTGCCGGAACTGGCAAAAGCATGGGGGTCTATCCCCTGCCGCAGAGCATTGGATCTGCTCTATGAACGCAATTGCCGGGTCGATGCCGGGATCTATCGTGACAGCATATCGCTGGCTTTGGCTGCGGTCGCTCTGCCGTTTGCAGCAGATAAACTCGGCTGTGAATCCGGCAAAGTATGGAAAAAACGTGATGAAAATGTTGAACATATCCTGAATGAAGCAGTCAACACGGTCTTTGCACCGCAGAATCTCATGATAAAAGTCCGTGAAGCGGCAATGCGGATAATGCTTATGCAAAGTCTGCTGGAGCAGGCCGATGAGAATACGATACCCCAATTGATGCGGCACAAATCCTACGCTCATGCCCGGGAATTGCTGCTTATACGCAATCTGGCATCGCAAACGGATATTACGGAATTGGCGGCAAAATTCCCGCAGGGACATGACCCGCGCGAGTTCCATCTCTACACCGGAAATTTCCAGAACAAACCGAAAAAGAGCCGGAACCGGAAAAATTTCCGCAAACCATTTTATAAAAAACGGGGGAAACGACCGGAAACCCCGCCGGATTTCAATGAGTAAAAGTGATGAAAAAAATTCTTTCAACCATATTGCACTGTCTGTTTTTCGGACTGTTGCCGGTTTCGGCAGAGGTTCTGCGCGATGCCGAGGGCAGACCGGTGCGTTACGCCGGTAAATTCAATGCCTCCAAAATCGAAGTCAAAGATTGCGCCCCGCGCAAAGGGGAGTTCCGCGGCATCTGGGTTGCGGTGGTGGAAAATATCGACTTCCGGAAACATAATTCGATCCAGACATTCAAAAAAGATTTTCTGACCCTGCTGAATAACGCGAAAAATGCCGGGTTTACAGCGGTGATATTCCAGATACGTTCCAATTGCGACGCGTTTTATCCTACCCGGCTGGCACCGTGGTCGCGCTGGATGACCGGCAAAGAGGGTGTTGGACTCGGGAAATTTGATCCGCTGCACTTCATGATAACCGAAACCCATAAAAAAGGTATGGAGTTTCACGCATGGTTCAATCCTTACCGGGTGATCGGCAATACAAAACTTGATAAGATAACTTACCTTTCCACCCTTGCCCCCAACAACTTTGCCCGGCAGAATCCGCAATACGTGCTGGTAAAAAAGAATCCCGCCGGAAATCAGCTCTTCCTCGATCCCGGAATGCCGCAGGTGGTCGATCACCTCTGCGCCGTAGTAGATGAGGTCGGCAGAAATTACGCTGTGGATGCGATCCACTTTGACGATTATTTTTACCCGTACGAAAAACTCGGCAATGAAGATCAGCACACGTTCCGCCGCTACAACTCCGGCAAACTCAATCTGGACGACTGGCGGAGAAAAAATACCAACACCTTGATTTACAACATAAAACTCACTGTCAGCCGGATAAATATCGAACAGAAACGGCACATCCGCTTCGGAGTAAGTCCTTTTGGTATCTGGGCGAATAAAGCGACCGTCAAAAGCGGTTCTTTGACCGGAGGCAAAGAGAGCTATACCACGCTTTTTGCAGATACGCGCCGCTGGGTGAAAGATGGATATGTGGACTATATCGCACCGCAGATCTACTGGGATTTCAACCACGATGTCGCTGCGTATGCGGCACTGACCGACTGGTGGTGTTCCGTGGTGCGCGGCACCCGGTGTAAACTTTATATCGGCATTGGAGCGTACAACGGCGGCAAATGGCAGGCGCAGGAACTGGTCAATCAGATGCGCTACAACCGGATGCGCACACAAATATCAGGAGCGGCATTTTTCTCTTACCGCTCATTTTTCGGTGCAGAACGCAACACCGGAGCTGTAAAACTGCTTGAATATTTCAAAAGGACAAAATAAATCATGCTGGTACAATTTGACTGTTACAAATGCCTTTTCAACCAAGTGGTGGAAATGGCGAAGAATTCTTCGGCAGATGACCGTGAAAGACGCAAAATGCTCAAAAAGTTCATCTCGCAGATCGTAGAACACGCAGATAGTTTGACTCCCCCGGAAATGGCATCTGTTTTTTACGAAACCTACTGCCGGGAGACCGGAGTTGCCGACCCGTTCGCGCTTGAAAAAGAAAAATCTACCGAGATCGCCCATCAACTCTACGGGGAACTGGCAGATACCGTCGCCGCCTCTGCCGATCCATTTGCCACAGCACTGCGCTTTGCCATCGGCGGCAACGTTATCGACTTCGGAGCGACTCCCGACTTCAAACTCTCTGAAGTCGTCGGAGCGGTCAGGGAAACCGCCGCTTTACCGGTGGATGAAGACGCAATTGAAAAACTGCGCCATGCCGCCGCCAATGCCCGGAACATCCTGTACATACTGGATAATTGCGGTGAAGCGGTCATCGACCGGCTGCTGATAGAGCAGATCGGCACACATAAAATCACTCTCGGTGTGCGCGGAAAACCGATACTCAATGATGTGACAAGAGCAGAACTGGCGGCATCCGGACTGGCGGATCTGCCGGTGATCGATACCGGAGACCGGACACCGGGAGTTTCCATGCGTTTCAGTTCGCAGGAATTTCTTCAGAAACTGTACGGTGCAGATCTGATCATTGCCAAAGGACAGGGAAATTTTGAGTCCCTCGGTGATGCGCCGCTGGAAAATGAAATATTTTTCCTCTTCCGCGTGAAGTGTCCGGTCATCAGGATGCAGACCGGTGCGCCGTTGGGATCTTTGCAGATACGGCAGAAATTTTCACATAAAGATGCTTGAACTTGCAGGGCAAAACGTGTATATTAATGCCGGATATTTGATTCGCCTTATTGTAAGGAATCTGAAAATGAAACGAAATATATTTGCATTCCCGGTGACCGCCGCGTTGATAACAGCGGTATTGTCGCTATTCCCGTTGTGTGCCGCCGGTCGTCCGGGCGGCAGTGCCGCAGTACAGTATTCCGGCAGAGATTTCCGCAAAATAACTTCCATGACCGCGCAGATATTGAATAAAAATCACTACTCTCTGCCGGCAATGACACCGGAACTTTCCGGAAAAATATTTGATCAATACTTCAACACACTCGACCCGCTGCATATGTTTTTCACCGGCGAAGATGTAGCAAAATTTCTCCCTGTCCGGGAGAATCTCGGGTGGCAACTGATGCGCGGCGAGTATCAATTCGCCTTTCAGGTATACACCATTTACAAACAGCGTTATGCTGAATACCGGTCATTTACGGAAAAAATGCTCGCTTCGGAAATTGATTTTAACGTGGATGAAGAGATCGTGACCGATCGCAGCAAACACCCCCGGCCGGCAAATCAGAATGAACTTCACGAAGTGTGGAGAAAGCAGATCAAAAATGATCTGCTCAACTTCCGTTTGAGCGAACGTGCCGCAAAAGAAGAATTGAAAAAAGAGAAAAACGCCAACGCGGATACCAAACCCCGTGATCCGAAAAAAAGCATCCTCCGCCGCCAGCGGGATGTGGGAAACAGTATCAACAAACGGGATAAAATCGACATTCTGGGACTGCTGCTGGATTCCATGGCAGGTACTTACGGAGCGCACTGCGATTATCAGGCTCCCAAATTGAGTGAAGATTTTGAGATCCACATGTCACTGTCACTCTGCGGTATAGGAGCAACATTGACCAGTGAGGACGGTTACATAAAAGTCGTTGAACTGGTGAAAAAAGGTCCGGCTGAAAAATCCGGAAAAATCAAAGTCAATGACCGGATCGTCTCTGTCACCCAGGAAGACGGCGAAACCGTCGACCTGATCGATATGCCGGTCAGTCAGGCGGTTCAGTATATTCGCGGCAAAGAAAATACCCGGGTCACGCTGGATATACTTTCCGGTAATTCAGCAGTTCCCGCCAAAGTTGAACTTGTCCGGGAAAAAGTCCAGCTGGAAGCCGATGCCGCAAAGGGGGAAATCAAAGAGATCAACGGCGTGAAAGTCGGAGTGATCACCCTGCCTTCATTTTACATGGATTTCAGTGCGGCGATCCGCGGCGATGCCAATGCCCGCAGAGCCAGCAGCGATGTTGCGAAAATACTTGATAATTTCAATAAACAAGGTATCAACAGTCTGGTCTTTGACCTGCGCAACAACGGCGGCGGCAGCCTGCCGGATGCCATTGTCTTATCCGGACTGTTTCTCAACGGCGGCCCGGTGGTGCAGGTGCGTTATAACTCCGGAACCCGTCAGGAACGCGATCCCTCAGAAGCTCTGCTGTATTCCGGACCGATGGTGGTGCTGACCAATAAATTTTCCGCTTCTGCCGCCGAAATTTTCACCGGCGCGCTCAGTGATGCCAAACGTGCGGTGGTGGTCGGTGACAGCCGGACTTTCGGCAAAGGAACGGTTCTGCAAGTTGAGTCATTGAGCGAATACACCAACTGGTTCCGCCGTTCGGTGCCGTCCGGCTCGCTGACGTTTGAAGTGGCGATGTTTTTCCGACCCGCCGGAGATTCCGTCCAGCAGCTCGGCATCAAACCGGACATCATTCTGCCGGCGTTGACCGATGAAATGAAAATCGGCGAAATCTATCTGGAAAATCACCTGCCATGGGCATCTATTGAACCGGTAAAACTCAATATCTGGGATAAAGAACTGGATAAAAAAGTTTCGGTGCTGAAAGAGAAATCAGCAGCCAGAATAAAGGAAAACCGGCTGTATCAGACTTATATCCGGCAGATCGAACTTTTCCGGGAGATCCGCGACCGCAAAAAACTTTCTCTGAATGAGGAAAAGCGTTATATGGAATACCGTCGGGAAAAAGCGATCTCCGATGAAGTCGAGCGGCAGTTATCCGCTGCCGCAGAGAGTGCGGAAAAGGACAAAAAGAATAAAGATCTCGTTCTTGAAGAGGCGGTGAATATCGCCGCTGATTTGAGCAAACTCTGAAACATCTCCATCGCGTGTACAAAAACAGAAAGCTCTGTTCTCAATACCGGTTGACAACATATTGCATACATAAGTTGTGGAGTGTGTTACTCTATTGAGTTTTTTTGCAAAACTTTTTTCCAAAAAAGCGTCGATCAAGCCGCGACAGCGGAGCGGCGCGACAATCCGCTTTCTTTGCAAAGCTTTCTTTCTTGCGAAAGAAAAACCCCAGTGAAACTTCTTCCACAGGGGTTTTGCAAAGCTTTTTTCAAAAGCGTCGATCAAGCCGCGACAGCGGAGCGGCGCGACAATCCGCTTTCTTTGCAAAGCTTTCTTTCTCGTGAAAGAAAGCGGGTGCATCATACCTTGCAGCAGCATTTACCGGCGTTCAGTTTGCTTGAGGGGTGGGACACTGCGTTTCCCTCCCCTCAAACTCCCCACCCTCAAGGGTCTTCCCGTGACTCCTCAAA
>SUWK01000048.1 GCA_015061525.1 Lentisphaerota bacterium | reverse complement strand
GCGAGAAAGAAAGCTTGGCAAAGAAAGCGGATTGTCGCGCCGCTCCGCTGTCGCGGCTTGATCGACGCTTTTTTGGAAAAAAGCTTGGCAAAAAAACTCAATAGAGTAACACCCTCCACAACTTGTGCACGCAATATGTTGTCAACCTATATTGGGAACAGAGCTTTATATTTTGGCTCTGTACTGAACAAGTACTGATAAAAAAAATCTGCCGCCGGGTACTTACCCGGACGTGATCCGGCGGCGGAACGCCGGTCGCCGACATAGGCAGTGAAATATCAGCGAAGCACTGCTGCCTGTATTTTTTCCCGCAGCTCAACCATTACAAGCGGAGTTGTACGGGAAATACCAAACAATATATTCAACACCGGTTGGTTCCGCACATATCCGGGGCAACGTGCTTTTCACCGGTCCGCAAAAAATATCCCGGAGTACCGCTCCAAGCATGACATGCACTGTTGTTGCGCGGATCGCTGCCGTAGGGAGTGTAGAAATCATTTTCCTCCTGATAAACTTCCCAGAATGTATCAGCTCCACGGCAGACCATCCCGCCCCAATAACAACGGATCGTTTTAAGCAGTTCATCCTCCATACCGCACAACCGGTACGCTTCCAGCAAATAATGCATAAGATAAGGTGAAACCGGTTTTATGCCGCCTTGCAGTTTATCCGGATCCCTTAAAACAACCCGTCCCTCTTCCGTAGAAAGAACTCCGGCAAGGATACCCCATATCTGTCCTGCCCAAGACAGCTGCCGGAAATATCCGGAATACAACACCCCTTTTGCCGGATCAAAAGAGGAACGCCGTAACATACTGCGCCACTTATCGGCTTCTGCTCTCAATTCTTTCGCCTTTTGCGGCGGATAATTCAAAAGTTCCGCCAGTTCTGCCAGCCCATCCACCGCCCAGATTGCTGTACAGATAACAGAAGACGTACGATCAAGTTCACAGCAATGGTCGATAAATATCCAATGGTTATTATTGTGAAAATTTCCATTACGATCCAATCCCTCCCGGAAAAAGGAGAGCTGATGTTCTGCAATTTCAAACAATTCATCGCCGATATTGGAATTACCGGAAAACCGGCAGTGTTCCAGCAGAAGTCTGGAAAAAATCAGTGAATAATCTAAAATGAAAGACGACGCATGCGGTTCCGGCTTCATTATGACCGCTCCGGGAATCATACCGTACCCATTGCGGCATGCACTTAACAGACGTATGCTCCTTTCCACTTGATCATAGCGGCGGAATGTGACATGATTTACCAGTGCCTGCAAGCGCAAATCCCCCAGCCACAATCTCCGGTCACGTTTTGGACCATCTTCCAAAATATTTTGCATACAGTTGCGCAAAGTTCTGGAACAGGCGGCATCGATCTGTGTCAATTCCTGATCCCAGCCGGGCAGAGGTGGAACCAACTTTTCGCCTGCCGTACTTTGAGCGATCACTTCAACTTTTACGAGTTTTACCGCACAACTTACAGAACAGGCGATCACATTGATGACCAGGTAACGCAGGGAGTAACGGTTGGGCAATTCAATTTCAGATGGCATATCATATATGGTGATCATCTCCTCCTGAAGCCATCCTCTGCCCAGACCGCCGCAGAAAGTTTCAGGATCGGCATCCGCCTCATAGGGCAACTCCGCCGCCAGCAATTTCAGACGCACCGGAGCTGAAGAGGAATTTATACTCTCCAGTTTCAATCTGACCTTTCCGACCAGAGTTTCACCGAAATCCAAAACGATACGTTCCCCCTCGGAAAGGATTTGATCTTTCAGTAAATCTGCCGGATAAGCCTCGGAAACTCCCACATGCTGCCACGATGCCGGATGCGGAACCAGATTCACCACACTTTTTGCCGGAACACTCCAGGTTTTTATTTCCGGGGTCAACACTGCTGCCTTGTTCAGCTCTTCCTGTCTGCAGGAATGATTGTCAAAAGTATATTGCGTCATAATCAGTTTACTGAATGCCGTTGTTGATTTCTTCGATGATAAATTGGCGGTAATATCCGGCATCCCGGGTATCGGTCAGGCGTACATCAAGCACTAATTTGGCAGAAACAGCTTCCGGGTGCATCGGCTGAATTGCCGAGTAAAAGCCCCACTCTTTATTCGGCGGAATGAAAAGACGGACGATTTTGCCGACATGTTGGTTCTTTTTATCATACTGGGCGATGTATACGCATTGTTCACCTTTCCCGAATTTTCTGTCAAGTCTGGCTTCCACGGTAAATTTGAAATTGCGGTTGGCAATATTCTTGAACGGTAAAGGATAATAGGTGTATCTTGAATGCATTACTCCCGCACCGCCGATGATCTTTACAGTGGATGTGCCGTCTTTTTTTTCATCCACAAAAAATGCGGTTTTATTCAGCCCGAGGGTAATGATTTCCAGCTTTTCCTGATGTCTTCTGAAATTTTTCTGTACTTTGAGCAATGAATCCGGTTCATAAAATTGCAGCCGGGAAATTTTCCACAATCCGCCGTGACCGATGTAGTTGATCACCTTGACAACGACCCGGTTGGTTCCCGGTTTAAGGAATCTGGTAATGTCAAATAAAAGCGGATTTTTATAACTTTCCGGGTTGATTGCCGCATCGTAATTGTAAGAGCCGACATACTGACCATTTACCCAGACCCGGCAGCTTTCATCCACCGCACCGAGGGACAATTCGGTTCGTTTGCCTTTGAATTTTTCCGGGATGGTGAAGTCGAGAGCGAAATATGAAAATTCAGTTTCCGTGTGACCGTTGTTTTCAAGACTGCGGTCGGTTTTTACATCCATCCACGTGGAAATATCCTGAAGATGGAATTTTTCTTTATCGCCGACATTTTTTGGATCGAGTTTAAGTTTCCATACCAATGGCAGTTGGATCATGCTATCGGGATCGAAATCGGAAAAACTCCAAACTCTTTTTTCGTTATGCGCACTTTCGGCGATGAATTTACTGTAGGTGTACGGCGGCAGAGTTTTGCGGAAACTGCGGACTTTCTGCAGCGCATTCATCCGCTGCTCATTGGTATATTTTTCATCGACAAAAATCTCACAGGTCTTTGCGGTAAGTCTGGCATTTTCCAGACCTTGTTTCAGAAAACGGACACGTTTGAGATTTTCCGGAGAGTTGGCGGCAAGTTTTTCTGCTTTTTCCAGAATTTTGAAAGCCGGTTCAAAGACCTCCTGCGGGAAAAGCCGATGAGCGTACCACGCATAGTTGAAGCCGAAAAATGCTTTGAATGTGCCGTAATTGTATTTTTTTGGTATATCGTAGAATTTTTCCGCATTGTCATAAGTGTATTTTTCCCAATATTCCCAATACTCTTTGACTGCCGGAGCCGCCGCACCGAAGCAGTTGTAATACTCAGCCAGCAGATCTTCCAGTTTGGCTTTCGGATGGACTGCAATACGGGCGGCAACATAGCATTGAGGCCCGGCGGTTGCAAAGGAGTCGTTTGGACCATCGATCATGATCGCTTTGCTCACCGGTATAAAAGCGGTAATTTCATCGTAGAAATCGCGCACGGTATTTTCCGGCATTACATAACCGTTAAAAATATTCGGGCGGTAAGCGATGCTGGCACCGGATTTTTTCCAACTTTCCACCCATGCTTTCATCTCCTTTCGGTGTCGTGGAGTATAAGGGAAAGGAATATAGTCGGAAGGATTGACAACCAAAATCAGATTGTTCGGGTGAAGTTTTACATTCGTGGGAGCAAAAGGATAATTGGCATAGGCATAACCGAGGGTGATGACCGAAGGATCATATTTTGCCGCTTTATCGTAGACGGCACGGTAGAATTTTGCATAACGGTTACTGGTATCCATCATGGTTGGATAAAATGACCAGTGCCGCTCTTTGCCGTTCCACGACATACATTTGCTGCATTTGCAGTTGCCTTCGGTGTCATTTTCAAGGCAGTTGATGAAAAAATCCACCCCGGGATTTTTCTCTCTTGCTTTCAGCCAGCGGGCAACCAGCTCATCCTGAAAACCTTCATTGGAAACGCACATGGCAGTAAGTCTGACCACTTTATCCGGCACTTCATCCGACGGGCGGGCAAACCAATCCGGGTGAGTCGTGCCGTACTGCTTGTGCCATTTAGTAAAAGCGTGACCGATGTCATCGACATATTGCCGGTTGCTCCTGGTTGGGCGCATTGCCCGGAAATACCACTCCTTTGCCGAACGCAAAAACATGCTGGAACGTACACGGAATGAGAATGGAGTTTCCCACTTGACATCATATTTTGCGAAGTTTTTCTTCACACCTTTATTGATTACGATGCCATCGTCACCTGGATATGGCCAACGGGCATTGAATTCTCTTTCCAGAAATTCATAAACTGCGTAAGCACTGGCGGCATTGTCCTCAAATCTTGGTTTTGAAGTATCATTACCGGCAAATACGATACCATTATCAATGGATTTCAGGATAAATCCTCCGGGAGCAAGTTTCGGCATATTATCCAGCTTTTTTGCTCCGGCACGACCGATATAGAAGGTGAAGCATCCGGATACAGCATTTTTTTCCGGCAGAATAGTGATTTTTTCATATCCGGCTTTATTCAAATGCAGCTGCAGTTCTTTGGCGGCAAAATCTTCTGCGGCACAAGCCTGATCCGGGGTAACGATCTGCATCGATACCGAATCAAGCAGTTTCACTTCAAAAATGATCAAGCCGATCGGATTGTAATTGGAACAGACGATCTTCAGTTTGCGGAGATCTTTTTTTACCGGAAAACATAATGGCGTGATCCGGTTTTTACTTTTCAGATCAAATTCCGGAGTGAATTTTTCCGGTTGACTCCAGGTGATCCTGCCGTCTTTATCCTCAATACCGCAGGAAATTTCCACACTCTCACAGCGGTGTGAAAGGTCATTATAGAGTACTATTTGTTCAAGATATTGAGTTTTCTGCACATCAAGCACAAAAGTCAGTCGTTTATGATGTTTTGAACAGGAGTAAGTTTTGACACAGCCTTTACCATAGTTCAGCACGCCATCGTTCAGCGCAGCAGAGTTATTGTGAACTTTGAAAGCTCCGATCTCATTCCAACAACCTTTTTTGGCAGGGATAGTGGAAGTGGCGTGAAGATTTTTCTCTGTTCCTTTCAGAAATCCTCCGGAATAGAATCCCTCCATAGTCATACTTTCAACTTGATATTTTATTTCAGATGCCGGCAGTATAAGGGCAGCGGCAGATAACAAAGCAGTAAGAAACAATTTCATTTTTTTTCTCTTTCAATTAAATAATATGTGCTGCGATTCCGGATCACCAGGTGTCGGTGCCGAGAAAAATTCTTCCGGTGGGGAAATCCGGGTGCGGAATCACTTTCATGGAAATATTTTCCACATTCCCGCCCACAAAGTAGATATTGTTGGTTGTGTTATGACGGTCGCCGGTTCCGGTGCCATCGGCTTTGTGAACAAAGGAATCCATCTGGAATTGCAATTCACCAAATTGCCAGTAGCCGTCAATGATGAATGGACGCACGCTTGGCTGGGCAACTTTGGTGATTTTCCGCCACGATGCGTGATTGGCATTCGCGCCGCCATAGGTGTACGCACTGGTGGAGTTCATTGCATAGTCGGTACTGTTGGTAGTCACGGTTCCGGAGTAGGACGGGCAGAAAAACAGCGGTACCTCTTTGGTTTTC
This sequence comes from Lentisphaerota bacterium, assembly GCA_015061525.1. Classification (GTDB taxonomy): domain Bacteria; phylum Verrucomicrobiota; class Lentisphaeria; order Victivallales; family Victivallaceae; genus UBA1784. The sequence continues at coordinate 15,814 of SUWK01000048.1, read as the reverse complement.
CAGTCTGCTTTGCCGAAGTAATTATTCAACATATTGTTCCACCAGTATTCTCCCCATGACGGATGGGCGGGGAAGAGATAATCATCATAATCATTGGCATAATTTATCACCACTGTACCCAATTGTTTCAGGTTGTTGACACAGCTGGCGGAACGTCCTCTTTCCCTTGCAGCATTGAGGGCAGGAAGCAGTATCGCCGCCAGAATAGCAATAATGGCAATAACGACAAGCAGCTCAATGAGAGTAAATCCCTGACGTTTCAGCAAGTTTATTTTTTTCATGTTTTTCTCCTTTTTTTGTATTAAAATTGGATATTTTTCAGACAACATCACTGTCACTGGATATATTATACCGCAAAGAATTAATATGAACCTTAAATATTTTTACAAAAAATATAAACAATAGCTCAAACACCTTTAACTTTGGCGGAAAAAGTTTCTGTATCAATTTGACAACCGGAGCTTCCGGAAGTATAATATGAAAAAGTGGAGGTATAAGCATGTCTGAACACGGAGAACCGATTGATGTCATGGGTTCTGCTTACATGTTTTATCTTGCATCCGGTCACTCTCCCGGAGCGGTAAACCAGGTAAAAAAAGAAATGACCCTCGGACACCGGCACTGGCATGATTTTCACGAATTGACGGTCGTGCTTGACGGGTGCGGCACCTATGAATATCAGGGAAAAATATATTCCATCAATCCGGGGGATACATTTATCACCCCTCCCGGAGAGATCCACCATTACAGCAATCAGAAAAATCTTTCGCTGATGAATTTTGTCTGGTATCCGGAACAATTGCCGATATCTATGGATAAATTGAATAACATTCCCGGTTTCCGCGCTTTTTTCAAACTTGAACCGCAAAGCCGTTCATTATTCAAATTTGCACATTGCATGGTGCTTTCCCCGGAACAGATATACGTTATGCAGACATTTTATCACCGGATAGAAGAAGAGCTGCTGAAAAAGAACGACCGGCTGCAAATTTATATAGGTCTGCTCTTTGTCGAACTTCTGATAACGGTCTGCCGCTTCTATCAGGAAAGTCAGAAAAACGCCAAGCAGCTCAATAACGAACTGCAGAAGATGAACGATGTTCTGGATTTTCTGCATGCCAATATCGCCAACCCGCTAACCAGAGCGCAGGCAGCCAGAGTATTCGGGAGCAGCGAGAGCAATTTTTCGCGTATTTTCACCCGTATCATGCAGGAATCGTATTCAGATTATCTGGTCAATTTGCGTCTGCAGCATGCGAAAAACATGCTGATGAACACGAATAAAACACTGTCGGAAATTTCTGCTGAATGCGGATTTTGCGACTCTAATTATCTCTGTTTCCGGTTCCGTAAAAAATTCGGTTTATCCCCGCACCAGTTCCGGATGAAAAATAATCCGTATTTCGGATGATTTACGGTAAAATATTTACACGCCGCTGCACGGTACTTACTCAGCATGCCGGTGCAGTTGTCGCACATGTGATCAATGCAATGTCGTCAGCCGGGCAGCATGAAGATGTCCGGCAGAGCCGCTGCAGGAGATTTTTGCTTTTTTATCTGCTCCGGCACTTGACATAACAGCAAAACGGTCTTATATTTTCCCATATATTTTATTTGTACTACCCTGGATAAAAGGAGAATCGTAAACATGACCGATCCCAATCTTGAAGCATTACTTATTCTGCAGGATGCCGATATGCGGCGCAAAGGCATGGAGCAGCGGCTTTTGCTGCTCCCCAAAGAAATGGATGCCATCCTCGCCCGCAAAGGCAAACTCGAAGCCGAAACTGCCGCCGCTGCCGAACTGCTCAAAAAAGAAGAACTTTCAATCAAGCAGTGCGAAAACGAGATCGCCCGTCTGACCGCCGACAGCCAGAAACTGCAGCAGCAATCCGCTCTGGTCAAGAAAAATAACGAATATCAGGCTATGCTCGGTCAGATCGCCGACAATAAACGCAAAATCGGAGAAATCGAGGAAACTTTGCTTGAAAAGTTTGATAACGTCGCTCAATTGCGGGAAAATGCCGAGAAGATCCGCCGGGAAAACGCACTCAAACTGCGCAATGCCCGCACCGAATTTGAAGAACTTCTGGCATTTTCCAAAACCGTCAAAGCCGAAATCGCCAAATCAATAACTGACCGGCCCGCACTTGCCGCCAATGTCCGCGATGAATTGCTCACCGTTTACAACCGTCTGCTCAAAGGTAAAGACAACTCTGCTCCATTGACCAAACTGGACAACGGCTGCTGCGGCAACTGCCACATGCGCGTAACAATGCAGACCCTCAATGAATTGTCCAAAGGCAAAATCGAGCATTGCGACAGCTGTCAGCACCTGCTCTACGCCGACGTGGAGCAAATATGAGTGCCATGCGGTCATACGATTTTGCTGAATTGGTCAAGCGCAAGGTTGAATCCGATGAGCTTGACTACAAATCTGCCATGTCGTGGCGCACCATGACCCGGCAGGAAAAGGGCAAGATCGTCCGTCACCTGACCGCTTTTGCCAACACCCGGGGCGGTTTTCTGGTTATCGGAGTATCGGAAAATGCTTCCGGCGTGCCGTCTCAATATACCGGTGTCACGGAAGAGCAAGCCGGTTCCTTTGACCCGACTCCGGTGGGTGACTTCATCAACGCCCACATTGAGCCGCCGCTTGATTACATCATCGAACGCCCGGTGGTCGACGGTAAACGCTATGTGATATTCGTTGTAAAACCATTTAAAAACCTGCCGCACGTCTGCTCCAAAGGGGTGGAAGGCGAACTGCAGGAAGGTATGTTCTACATCCGTACCGCCGAAGCCTCCAGCCGCCCCGCCAGACGCGCCCACGAACTGCAGGAACTGTTACGCCGCTGTATGCGCAACGAGCGTGAACAACTGGGCAGAATACTGCGGGGCATTCTGTACGAAACCCGGCAGAACGGCGAAGAAAATGACCGGTTCCGCGACCAGATATCCGATGCCGAAAATTATTTCCGGCGCCGCAAAGGGAGCGGTAAAAAGGGGATCCTGCTCAAATTTGCGGTAATTCCCGATATCCGTCTGCGGAATTTCCCTGATACCAAAGAGGTTCTGAAGATCGTGGAAAGTTCAGTTTTCCCCTGCAGTGAACCGCGTTTTCTCAAGCATTCCGAGGCTGCTGCCGGTCAACCGGCATCCGGATCTCTGCGTTTTCTGGCCCAAGATCAGCCGCTGATGTGGCAGTTTTTTGACAACGGAGTCTTCTCCTATTTCCGTTTTACCGATTCTCCGATGCTGACACTGGAAGATCTGGCACGTTTCTGCGCCGAAACCGCCGCTTTTGCCGGAAATCTTGCCGAACAATTCAACCTCTCTGAAGAGCTGCTCACCTTGCGCATTGCCCTGTCTTCAACTGCCGATGCGGTGCTTGACGGCGAATACCGCTCCCCTGAGAAAGAGCCTTCCGCCGAAATCAGCCGCAGTGCCGCCGATTTGATCAGCGGCCGGGAAAACCATGCCGGCAGACTTTTCAGGCGCATCGGTGAACAATTTCAGGTTCCGGACTGCAAACTTGACCGTATCGAATCCGAGATCCGCGCTTTTCTGGAGTCCCGCTGATGGTCATTGATATAAGGGATGAGGATTTCTCCACCGCATTTGATCCGGATGAGTTCGCAGTGGATTATCAGTTGAATACCGCCGGAAATACAGATTTGTCCGGGGCCTGCCGGGAGTTTTTTTCTCCTGGCGGTACTCTGGCACAAACGGCCGCAGTCAACGGTTCCCCGTGTGAAGAGCGGCCGCAGCAGCTGGAAATGGCTCTGGCAGTGGCGGACGCACTTGAAAAACATTGCAACTGCTGTGTGGAAGCTCCCACCGGAGTCGGAAAAAGTTTCGCCTACCTTGTCCCGCTGATCCACTACGCGGTAAACAGCCGCCGTCCGGCACTGGTATCCACAGAAACTATCAATCTGCAGCACCAGCTCATTGAAAAAGATCTGCCGTTCCTGCGGGAGATAACCGGAATAAATTTTACCGTTGCCCTCGCCAAAGGACGCAGCAACTACCTCTGCCGCCGCCGGCTGGCACTGCTTTCAGGTGAACAGCGCGACATGCTGCTGCCGGCTGCACATCTGGTATTGGAAGCGGAACGGGTCATCGCCGATCTGGAAAACGGACGCGACAGCAACTACATCAACGGTGTGCGGGACAACAACCGCATCTGGCATTTAGTCTGCAGCGAAAGCGGCAACTGTGCCGGACCGAAATGTGAATTTTACCGCAACTGTTACTACTTCAAAGCCAGAAGGAAATGGGATGAAGCAGATATCGTCGTCGCCAACCATGCGCTCTTTCTTACTGATCTGGCGATCCGCAGCGAAAGCGGCAACGGCGGCGCGCTGCTGCCGGATTACGGCGCAGTAATGATCGACGAAGCGCACACTTTGGAAAATAATGCCGCCAATCATCTGGGACTGCATCTGTCACGTCTGGCGATGCTGAGTATGCTCAACCGTTTTTACAATCCGGCAAACTCCAAAGGTTTGTTTATGCGCGGCGGGGCAGAGATGCTGGAACTGCGGGCACTGACCCAGCAGGCCCGCGATGAAGTCTACGGATTTTTTGTCCCTTATGAAAAACTGCTTGAAGAGACGGACAACTCTTCCCGGCGGCTGAATGAGAATCTGCCGGATGCTGAACCGGCAACGCTCATATATCTGCTCAATACCATTGCAGACAAAATAAACGATCTTTGCAGTGAAGAAGACGATGAGGAAAAGTTCCGTACTGAACTGCTCTCGGGCATGGACAAATGCCGCGTTTATGCAGGAATGCTCGGTGATTTCACTCAACGGCTGCTGCCGGATGCGGTCTATTATCTTGAGAAAGATCAGGAGTCGACCATCTGCTGTGCCGCACCATTGAATGTGGCAGAACTGCTGCAGAACATGCTTTTTAACGGAGATGTTCCGGTAATGCTGTGCAGTGCCACAATGACCGTCGCCGGAAAATTTGATTATTTCATCAGCCGTACCGGTTTTACCGGCGGAAGTGTGATACAGCTGGATTCTCCGTTTTCCCCGAAGCAGGCAAAACTGCAGGTCATCAGCAATATGCCGGAACCGTCTTCACCGGAGTATCTGGATTCTCTGGCAAAGTGTGTCGGGGAACTGGTGGAAAACAATAATGGCAACGCTTTTGTATTATTCACCAGTTATCAGAGTATGAAATATTGTGAAAGTGCCCTGAGCAGCCGTTTCGCAGTGCGGGGACTGCCGCTGCTGGTTCAGGGGGGAGCTTTGACAAGGCAGGAGATGCTGCGGAGTTTTCAGGCTGCGGAAAATCCGGTGCTTTTCGGTACGGACAGCTTTTGGACAGGCGTGGATGTGCCGGGGGAAAACCTCACGCTGGTCGTTATCACCAGACTGCCTTTTGCGTCACCGGGGTCTCCGGTCACTGCCGCACGCATGGAACGTCTCGAAGCAGCTGGAAAAAGTTCTTTTGCCCACTACTCCCTGCCGGAAGCGGTTTTGAAGTTCCGTCAGGGAGCAGGCAGGTTGATCCGCTCCAAAAGCGACCACGGTACGGTTGCGGTACTGGACTCTCGGATCGTCACCCGAAGATACGGCAGAGAGTTTATCAATTCACTGCCCTATGAAGTGATTTCCACCCCGTTCGACGGCAGATGATGCAGTAAGTCAGCGTTTATTCTGAAATTTCAGCCAATGCCCGCGTACAGTGACTGTTTCGCCGATATGCAGCAAAGAAACCGGTTTGCCCCAGTCACCGCCGTCGATATAAGCAAACAGTCCGTACTCCGGCAGTTCCACTTGAAAACCGTAATTCAGTACCCGGGAGACGGTACACTCAAAACGTTTTCCCGGATCAGCGGCAAGTTCCTGCTCCACAATACGGATCTTCAACCGGTCATTAGCAGCAAAACAGGCTCCGTCAATGGTCTCTTCCATATCAGAGCAATATTCCGCAATGCGTTCCAACGCTCCGGCACTGCGGGTACGCTGATTGAGATCAAGATTCCACAACTGCTGATGAACCGTCAGATCAGTATACCGTCTTATGGGGCTGGTGAAGTGTGCGTAAAAGGTCTTGCCAAGCGCAAAGTGGATGTCACCTTTTATACTGTATGACGCACGGCTCATGGAACGCAAAAGCAATCCGAGGATCAACGGTTTCACCGGAGTTTCCGGCAGAGAAGCAATAAATTCCCGACAGCAGCGGCGATTGGAAATATCACCGACAGAAAGTTTGAATGCTTCACTCATGGTGTCGGAAAATTCAGCGGTCTTTTCCGGATCGGGTTCCGGATGCACCCGGTAAATACCGGAAACTGATCTTTGCGGCAATTCTTTCCCGACGAACTGGTTTGCCGCAAGCATGCACTCTTCCACCAGTTGTTCAGCTTCGCGGGAAAAACGTTTTTCAATACCGCTGACCGTATTATTTTTTTCATCACATATCACGCGCACTTCCGGTAAAGGCAGGTCGATGAATTCCTCGCTCTGTTCCCGGTATTTCCGCATCTGCCGGATAACTTTGGCAAGTACCGGCAAAGTTTCCACGGTCTTTTTCTGCCAGTGTTCCGGAACAACACCGTTATCCAGAAAATTTTGAACTTCATCATAATCCAGCCGCTGTGCAACCTTGACGAGTGTGTGCCTCCGCTCGCCGGAAACAACTCTGCCGTCGGCATCAATTTTCAAAAACACACTGTGCGCCAGAGAATCCGCCCCTTGCTGCATACTGATCTTCGCCGTCAGATTTGCAGGGAGCATCGGCAGTGTCCTGCCGGGCAGGTAACAACTGAATGCCCGCTCTCCGGCAGCTTTGTCAAATTTGTCACGGGGCCGGATATAAGCGGCAACATCGGCGATATGAATGCCGACGATCCAACTTCCGTCTGCATCCGGAACAATGGAAAGAGCGTCATCAAAATCTTTAGCATCAAACGGATCTATGGTCAGAACAAACAGTTCACGTTCATCGCTCCGGGGAATCTCCGCCGGAATGATCGCAGCAGAAGCTTTTTCCTCATCGGCAGAGTACCTGCCTTTCAGCTCAAACTCCGCCATCACCGCATCCAGATCACTGCTGATATCTCCTGCTTTGCCGATTACCTCCATGATCCTGCCGGTCAATTCACCTCCGCGTCCGGTTTCACAGTTGATCTTTACCCAATCACCGCGTACCGCACCTTTGCGGGAACCGCTGATGGAAACAACTTCCGGCAGTCTGGTATTCAATGGGGAAACAAAAGAACCGGTCAGCAATTCGCCGACAAAACTTTTTCTGGAACGCTCCAAAATTTCCAGAACTTTGCCGACGGGCCCGCGTTCCAGATCTTCCGGATGATCTTTTCTCGGAGGCAGCAGTTTGATCTGAACCCGGTCTCCATCAAGAGCAAATCCGGCAAACTTCGCCGGAATAAAGATATCTTCCGCTCCCTCTTGAGCATCATCCGGGGTAAAAAAACCATAACCGGCAGGTGTGATACTGATCTTGCCGTCAAGGAGAAAACTTTCCCGTTCCTGACGGCGTTCAGCGGCACGGCGGGCAATCCGCCGCAAACGGATCTTACGGCTTTTTTTCATATTATCACCTCACAGAAACACACCTCAAGGCAAAAGAACTGTCAACCCCGAGTTTTTCATCACAGTACGATACTTATTTTTTGAAAGCACTTTTACAAGTTCATCCAGCAGCTCATTCTTCTGCCGGTAAACGATCGCATAGTGCAGTGAAAGCGGATACTCCCCCTTGATAATACCGGCACTGCCCGGCGGGATGCCATCAATATACACAACTTTCATTGCTCTCGGCGGCATCGGTTCAAAACCGGCAAAAAAGAGTGCCGCCGGATTGACAAACGTAAAACCGGCAGACATGCTGTCGACCTTGAATATATTGTCATCCATGACTTTATTGCCGAAAACTCTCCGCATAAGTGTGCCGGACGGAGTGCTGTTTTTCAGCGCAATACGCTGAATATCCAAATTCAGACCATTGATCTTTTTCCACGTCGGATGCGGAGCATAGAGCATCTCCTGCACTTGAGCTTTGCTCAATTTATTTACCGGATTGGCAACATGTGTATAAAGCACCAGTGCCTCTGCTGCCAACAGCAAATGCGGACGCCCCTCTGCAAAACGGCGGTCAATGATCACTGCATCGGCGTCACCGTTATCCAGAGCTTTCAACGCCGCAGAGGGCAACTCTTTATGCATGACGATGGAAATTTCGTCCGCCACAGCCAGCTCCACCGCCGCCTGCATGAAAACTTTCAACGGGGCACCACCGGTGGCATCAATGAGCCGCAGTTCACGGTCAGCAAAACAATTAAGTGCAAAAAACAGTGCAATTCCGGCAAAAAATAACTTCATCAGGCAAACCGTTTTTTCAAAACTTCCAGCAGCCGGGCATTTTCTTCCGGCGTGCCAATGGTTATCCGCAGATATTTACCGGTAACTTCCCCGGGAAAATAGCGTACGATCACCGCCTCTTCACGCAGTGCGGCAAAACATCCCGCGCCGTCACCATCCGGCGGAGCCGCAAAAAGGAAATTCGCCTGACTGGGTACGACATTGAATCCGAGTTCCGTCAAATCTGCCGCCAGCTTTTCCCGATCGGCAATAATTTTCTCCGAACACTCCTTCCGGTAAGCGGCATCCTGAAAGTTCGCTTTGGCAAGCTCCTGGGAAAGCATATCCACATTGTAGGAGTCTTTGAGCTTCATCAGACCGGAAATCAGCACCTTGCTCCCGAAAGCATATCCCAGACGCAATCCCGCCATTGAGGAACCTTTGGAGAAAGTACGCATGACCAGCACATTGTCAAATTCTGCAGCAAACTCCGCACAATTGTCAGAGGCAAAATCACTGTACGCTTCATCAATCAGAACAATGCCGTCAAAATTTGCACAGATCTCTTTTACAAGCTCCTTATCCGCACAGTTTCCGGTGGGAGCATTGGGACGGGTGATGATGAGTAAATTGGCATTGCCAGCTTGTTTGACGGCATCTGCCGGATAAGCAAATGTATTTTGATCCAGCAATATTTTGATCACCGGCGCACCCTGCATCGCCGCCAGCACCGGGTAGAGCGAATAAGTCGGCTCAAAAACCGCCACCGGCAGTTCCGGAGAGGTGAACGCCCGGAAAATCATCGTCAGCAGATCATCTGAACCATTACCGATGATTACATTGTCCCGCTGCATATTTACCGATACTGCAAAAAGATCGCGCAGCGCATCCGCTGTCGGATCAGGGTAACGGCGCAATCTCGCCGGGTCGAAGTTCCGCAGAACTTTCAGCACCTCCGGTGACGGAGGATATGGATTTTCATTGGTATTGAGTTTGATCAGATTGGCGACTTTCGGCTGTTCGCCGGGGGTGTAACCGGCGATCGCATCGATCTCTTTTCGGAAATATGATTTCATTGGACACTTACTCCTGAAACAACCATTATAAGCATATACAACGACAGCAGAACCATTGCCGCCGCTGCGGCAAATGAGCTGTATTTCCAAATTTTACTTCCGGCACTTTTGCGGAATATATCCCGCAAAGTACAGGGTTTGGCGGAGATCCATATACCGGTGATCCCAGTCAGCAATGCCGCGACCGTCACTACCGGTGTTCCGGGAGTATGCAGTTCAAATGCCCCGTGAACGATATCATACGCCAGCAGGATCAGAAAAAACGCAAAACTCCGTGCCGCATAATAATCAATGTAAAAATAACACAGCACCGGCAAAACCACCGCCGCCGGATAGAGCAAATTCAGCAGAAATCCCGGCGAAACCGGGATCGCCAGCGGCACACAGGCAAGCGTACACGGCAAAGCGATCAATAATCCGGCGACCCGGTTCCGGCAAAGTTTTTCACACCGGGAAATATTTTCCGGCGAAACTGTGACTGTCAGCCACGCAACGGCACCGGTCAGAAAAATCCCGGCGGCAAGTTCCAGTAAAAACAGCATTTTTTCACTCCCCGATATTGTAAAAACGCTTACCGTTGCCGGTAAAAAGCTCTGCGGCAGCTTCAGGAGTCATATTCCGCGCCGCGCCCAAAGCCTGCGCCACCAGCGCAACCATCCCCGGAGTATTACTCCTGCCACGGTAAGGCACGGGAGCAAGGTAAGGTGAATCCGTTTCTATAAGCAGCCGGTCATCCGGGATGACTGCAACGGCTTCACGGATATTGTGTGCCGCTTTGAATGTATACATGCCGGTCACACCGAAAAAACCGCCCATGGCAAGAAATTTTTCCGCATCTGCCGGTGTCCCGGCATAACAGTGGATAACAAATCTGCCGCCGGATCTGCTGAAATCACCCAACATTGCCAACGCATCATCATGGGCCTGCCGGGAACTGTCTTTATCACGCAAGTGCAGCATCGCCGGCAGCTGCTGCTGCAACGCCATTTCCAGAAACTCTTCCAAAACAGTGATCTGACTTGTCCGATCGGAGTAATCGTAGAAATAATCCAGCCCGATCTCCCCGATCGCCAGCAATTTGCCGTGATTGAAAAACGGCGTAAAATCCCGGCGGTGATCCTGATACTCCGCCGCAGCATGCGGATGGATACCGCAGGCAAAATAAACATCTTCACTCGCCTCGGAAAATGCCATCGCCCGCACTGATTCCTCATAATCACTCCCGGCACAAAGCATCAGTACCCGTTCCGGAGTTTCCCGGTAACAGGCAGATGCCAGAAGCATATCCTCCCGCGTGCGGGCAAGAAAGTCATCAAAACGCTCTTTTCCGTCAAAGTGGAAATGTGTATCAAATAATTCCATTCTTTTCACACCCGGTCATGGGAGATTTTGATCGCTCCGGCAATAATAAACGCAATGGTCGGTGCCAAACCGCAGAGCATCGGATTCAATGCCCCGCTTTTGCCCAGCATCAAAAACAGCTGCGCGACCACAATATATATGACTATCAGCGCGATCGCGGAAATGATCGCCATCATACTGCCGGTACGCTCGTTGCGGGTCGCCAGCGGAATACCCAGAAACACCGCCAGAAAACATGACCACGGGAACGCCAGCCGGTAGTAGAGAACCGTCTCATAAATGCACCTGACTCTCTGCGGCATATTAGGACTGTTGCGGAGGATCTGCCAAATCACCGGAGTAGCAAGATTGTCTTTTTCCTTGACCGCATTGAGGATATCTTCCGGCCGCTCGGGGATCTCCTGCTTTTCAAAACGCACCCCTTTGAACGGTACCGGATCATGCATGAGGATCGTGCCGCGGGACTCTTTGAAAAGCGTTTCTTCCACCCGGTCATAACTGATGAATGTACCGCTTTTGAACACCCATTGCTGATTCAGATGATCGTATTCGGCTTCGTCAACATGGAAGTCGATTTTTCTGCCGACCAGCAGACGGCTGATCTCACGACTGCGTTTATCACGCTCGCTGACCGTCGGCAGTTCGTTGTAACGCGCACCGAGAATAGCCTGCAGTTTCGCTTCAAACTCCGGAGTTTCCTCCGGGCCGAGCAGATTGCGGATCATACTCCTGCTCCAAACAGTACGCATAGTAACGTTTTTCTGACTTTCACCGGCAATAAAGAGCTGAAAAAGCCAGCGGCGATTGCCGTCGTCGCTTTTGAATGTCAGCAGACTTTTAGCATATTCACGCTTGCCGGCGGCTTTGTCAAAGAGTTTCTCTGCCTCAACCGAAGTGCGGGGGATAAGCAATTCGTTGAAGTACACATTGGCAGCACTGACCAGCAGTCCCACGGCGAAGATCGCTCCACCGCAGCGCATCAGGGAAACTCCCGATGCCCGCATAGCGGTGACTTCCAGATTTTTACCGAATGTCGCCATCGTCCACATGCAGCTCAAAAGCATGGATATCGGCATTATAAAGCGGATGTTGCCCGGCAGACGGTACAGCAGATAAAGTCCTATTTCCTGCCAGCTTGCTTCGCCGTCGATAAAATCTGAAATATCCCGGTAAATATCGCTCAAAATAAAGAGCATGACAAATACCAGCATCAAAATCGCATATTTGATAAGAAACTCCTTAAGCACATATCCGTCAAGTGTCCACAATGGAAACCAGCGGCGTTTGAGCAGTTTCAAATCTTTGTAGCGTGAAGCGAACTCCACTTGAATTTTTTTCTGTTCAGCCATGAATTTTTGCCATTATTTATTCATTTTTACTTCATCACCGCGAATCTTCGCCCACGCGAAAAGCATGACGGCAATAAATCCGGCAAAAAGATACGCATGATGCAGATCCAGTCCCAACCCAACCGGACCGCCGTGTTCCGGGCTGATCCAGAAAATGTAAGTTACCACCACAAAGGTGATGAACATCCCCGGAATAACCGTAATGAACGCCGGACGTCCGATGGAAAACAAATAGATTGAACCGGCAAGCAGCGCAAATACCGCGATCACCTGATTGCTCCAGGCAAAATATGTCCACAACTTCTGGAAACTGTCACTGTTGAAGTTGCTCCATATCAGCAAGCCGGCAGTCAGCAGAATCAGCGGCAGAACCACTCCGAGACGGGGCAGAACCGGCCTCTGGTCGATATGGAATATTTCCGCCAGACTCAAACGCAGACTCCGCATGGCAGTATCACCGCTGGTTATCGCCAGAATTATCACACTGACGACCACTACCGAAGAAAGATTGCTCTTGAGAAATGTATTGGTGATCGTGGCAAGCACCCCGTTGGGGTTGGTTCCGATCAACGCCGGAAATTTGTTGTAGATCGCCAATGCTCCGGCTGCCCAGACCATCGCGATAAATCCCTCCACGATCATCATACCGAAAAAGACGTTGAATCCCTGCTTTTCGTTCTTTATCGTACGGGCAACAATCGGTGCCTGAGTCGCATGAAATCCGGAAATAATACCGCAGGCGATCGTAACAAAAAGCAGCGGCAGAACCGGTTTATGACCGGCGGCTGTGAACATTTTGCTCCGGAACGCCTCACTTTCCATCAGCAGTGAAGGATCTTTAAAGGCATTGAACAGCAAAGTTACAAGCAGTGCGGCGGTTCCGATGAGCAGAACCGCTCCGAAAACCGGATAGATTTTTCCGATGATCTTATCCACCGGAAACATCGTGGCACAGATATAGTAGACAAAAATACCGACCACACTCCACAAAAACGCACTGTTTCCGCCGATCATACCGGCAAGCAGCCGCGCCGGAACATTGATGAACACTGCCACCACCAGCAGCAGCGCGATCACCAGAAATACTGAAAACACCCGGTAGAGATGTTTCCCGGCGGTCAATCGCACCAGCTCCGTCAAATTCGCTCCTCCGTGCCGCATGGACATCATGCCCGCCACATAGTCGTGGACAGCTCCCATAAGCACACAACCCACCGGAATGATCACGAAAACTATATCTCCGAAAAGTATTCCGGAAATCACCCCGATCACCGGTCCGATACCGGCAATATTCAGCAATTGGATCAACATATTTTTCCAATGCGGCAACTCCAGATAATCCACTCCGTCGCGCTTGGCAAGAGCCGGAGTTTCCCGGTCGTCAGGTTTCAATATCTTTTTGACGATCACACCGTAAAGCAGATAACCGGACAACAAAATCAGCAAACCGACAAGAAACAGTTTCATCTTTTCATTCCTTATGTATCATTTTTATAATATAGTACCTGAAAAGTATTTATACAATATCAAAGTGCGAGTTTCAGCAATGCTTTATCGATTCTTGCCAAAGATTCATCTTTGCCGAGGATCTCCATGATCTCCCCCGGACCTCCGGGAGTTACCGCACAACCGGAAACCGCAATACGCACCTGCCACATCGGCCGGCCGGCTTTGACCTCTTTTTCCGCAGCAAAACCGCTCAATACTCCGGAAATATTTTCCGCATTCCATTCAGTCAACCCCGCCAGTCTTGCCCGCAATTCCGGCAAATCAGTGCGGGTGTTTTCCACATCGCTTTTACTCTTTTTATGGCAGAAAAGCTCCACACTGTACTCCGGCTGTTCCACGAGAAATCCGATCTTTTCCGGGATCTCACTGAAAACTTCTGTCCGGCTGTGCAGCAGCGCGGCGATGGAATCCCATTTGCTTTCCAATGCCGTACCTTCCAGTTTGGCAAACGGCTTGGCAAGAGAAGCAAATCTCTCAAAATCAAGAGCTTTGATATATTCAGAGTTCATCCAGCGCAGTTTTTCATAATCAAACACAGCCGGAGATTTATTCAACCCACTGACTTTGAATGCTTCGCCAAGTTCGGCAAGCGTGAATATTTCACGGTCACTTTTCGGTGACCACCCCAGAAGTGCGATGTAATTCACGATCGCCTCCGGCAGATATCCCTCGGCAACCAGATTTTCAAAACTCACCGAACCGTGACGTTTGCTCAATTTGGAAACATTACCCTCCGCATCACGTCCCATGATCAACGGCAAATGAACGTACGTCGGGATCTCCCAATTGAATGCTTCGTAGAGCAGATTGTACTTCGGCGTACTTGAAAGATACTCCGAACCGCGCACCACATGGGTAATATTCATCAGATGATCGTCGATCACATTGGCAAAGTTGTAAGTCGGCATATTGTCCTGCTTGAGCAGGATCTGATCGTCAAGAACCTTGTTCTCGATCTGGATTTCGCCGAAAACCGCATCGGTAAAACTGCTCACTTTGCTGCGGTCAATACGCTGCCGGATCACATGCGCTTCACCGGCTGCCACCCGTGCCGCCGCCGATGCAGCATCCATTGAGGCACACGGACACAACGCCGATGCTTCGTGGATCTCTTCACTCTCTTCAGCATCATCCTTGCCGCAGAAACAATAGTACGCATGACCGGATTCAACCAGTTTTTCAGCATATTGACGGTATAATCCCTTGCGCTCACTTTGGATGTACGGTCCGTAACCGCCATCTTTATCCGGTCCCTCATCGTGTTCCAATCCGGCACTTTTCAGCGTGGCATAGATAACTTCCACCGCATTGGCAACATAACGTGCCTGGTCGGTATCTTCAATACGCAAAATAAATTTACCACCCTCTGATCGCGCCAGCAGCCAGGCGTAAAGGGCAGTACGCAAATTACCGACGTGCATAAAACCGGTCGGACTCGGTGCAAAACGGGTACGGACTTCAGACATGATATTTATCTCCATATAGAATATGTATTGTACAACTCTTCGTGCATAATATAACCTTTATTTTGAATATTTTCAACTTTTATTGCACTTTATGCTTGACATTCTGCAAAGTTTGAGGTATATTTTATCAGTTTCAAACGTGTCTCCATCGTCTAGAGGCCTAGGACACCGGGTTCTCATCCCGGCAACATGGGTTCGAATCCCATTGGAGATGCCAGTTTTTATTTTAAACGAAAGTCTTCGTTACGCAATCTCGTAAAAAGCAACTCCCGACTTCAGCAAATGAGATTTGCTGCGTCTGGAGTTTTTCTTTTTACTTCTGTTCATTTTTTGTCTTTGTCAAAAAATGGGATTGCTCACTTTTTGAAGGGTTGCACTCGCTTCGCTCGCGCTCTGCGTCGCTGCGCTCCTTGTCGAATCCCATTGGAGATGCCAGTTTTTATTTTAAACGAAAGTCTTCGTTACGCAATCTCGTAAAAAGCAACTCCCGACTTCAGCAAATGAGATTTGCTGCGTCTGGAGTTTTCCTTTGGCTCTGTTCCTGATATTGGTTGATGCCCTCCGTGGGACGTTCAACGCACGAGTGCGAGCACCGCGAGGGTGCGAGCGCGCAGTCCGCATGCGAATGAACTTTGCGAGCATTTACATGCGAGCAAAGCCGACGCAACAAAAGTTGCGAGGATGAGCGGAGGACGAGCAAAAGCCGGTTA
>SUWK01000047.1 GCA_015061525.1 Lentisphaerota bacterium | reverse complement strand
TTTGTTGCGTCGGCTTTGCTCGCATGTAAATGCTCGCAAAGTTCATTCGCATGCGGACTGCGCGCTCGGCGGCAACCGCCTCGCACCCGTGTGTTGAACATGCCACAGAGGGCATCAAAAAGAAAAACCCAGCGGATGTTACTCCACTTGGGTTTTGCCAAGCTTTTCTCAAAAGCGTCGATCAAGCACGCCCAACGAGGCGTGCGCGACGATCCGCTTTCTTTGCCAAGCTTTCTTTCTCGTGAAAGAAAGCGGTTAGCGGTTGAGTTTTTTCCAGATCGGTTCAAGATCGACGATCGAACCGGTTTCGGCAGCCTTATCCAGAGCCAACGCGAAAACGGCACTTTCCAAACCTTCACTGCCGGAACATTTGGGAAGAACCCCGGTGGACATGGTTTCGTAAAGTTCTTTCATGATGTGATCATCGCCGCCGCCGTGACCGTCACCGGCAAAATTGATCCGGTATTCACCCTCGGCACCGAGAGTTTTGTAGCGGAGAACTTTGGTATAAAGTTCTATTTCCAGCGTACCTTCAGTACAGCGGAAAACGATCCGGCGTTCCGGAATCGCGTTACTCATGGTGGCACAGAAAGAAACCAGAATATTATTGCGGTACTGCGCGATGCAGATCTGATTGTCTTTCATATCGTTTTCACCGCTGAACGGAGTGCTTTCACGATGGTGGTCTTCCCATGCGAGGAAGGTATCCTCAGGATATTTGTCTGCCAGTTTCTTGTTTTCCGGCACGAAAAATTCCTGCTTGGCAAAAGATGCCACTCTGCTTGGCAGAGAACCGCAGAACCAGTTGATCAAATCAAGATCATGACAGCATTTTTCCAGAATATGCGGTCCGGAAACTGCACTGTTCCGCCGCCAGTTGCAAACGATATAACCGCCGTGAGAGGGAGTGATGTTTTCATTGGCTTCGATGGTCATCACCTTACCGAGTTTGCCGCTTTCGAGGATCTCTTTTGCCTTGCGGTACATCGGCGCATAACGGAGAACAAAACCGGTGGCAAAAAGTTTGCCGCTCTTCTGGTGACCGTCAAAGATAGCCTGACAATCCTCGATCGTTGTCGCAAGGGGTTTTTCGCTGAAAACGTGTTTGCCCGCCTCAAACGCTTCCAGAACGTGCTGCTTGTGGTAAACGTTGGGCGAGAAGACCATCACCCACTCAACTCCGGGAGTGTTGATCGCTTCCAAACTGGAGGTGCATTTTTTGGCTCCCTCGATTTTAAGTGTCTCACAGAAACGGTCCATCGTTGCCGGATCCGGATCAAAAACCGCAGCAACCTGAACATTTCCATTGGCATCCTGCAAAAGATGCCGGACAACACAACGGGCTCTGCCGCCATTGGCGATCACCGCCACTTTGATTTTTTTGTTTTCCATATTTTTTATTCTCCTTGACAAAGGTTACGTACACGTATATATTATACACCATAAAGCAAAAATCCGGATGGATAAAAATTGTACAATGGATGACAAAAAGATCGAAATCAATCAAAAATTCCGTTTGCACCGGCTGATTGGCAGTATGCCGCCGGCTGCACGTGAGTACGGGATGTGGATAATCAACGGCAGTGTTGACTGGAAAGCCGAAAATCCGGTCGACCTTGAAAAAGACGTTGACCGCCGTTTTGAGTTCTTCTCTCTGAGCCACATGTTCAAAGGCAAAGGCGTGCTGCGCATCGGCTCGCAGGTATGGGAACTTGAACCGGGCGATGCCATTCTGATCTGTCCGGGTGACTGGCACATTTACGGTGCAGCACAAAATTCATTTTTTTGTGAAGATGCCATCCAATTCTGCGGCAGGATTCCGGATTTTATGCGTAAAAGCGGCTTACTGCGTTCCGGGATCATCCATTTTGGAACAGTGCGCCGTCTGGTCAGCCTGGTGGAAGCCGTCCACTCCACCGCCCCGAATGCATGGCTGAAAGCCAATATCGAACTCCAGCAGCTGCTGATGGATATGTATGCGGGAATGCCCGGAGTGTCATCCGTGGAAAAATTGCTCAAAACGATTGCCGAATCACCGCCGAACCACTGGTGGAGCGTCAGTGAACTTGCTGAATTACGCGGCATTTCCAGCGACCGGCTGCGCCGGGAGTTTCTGCAGCATACCGGAGTTCTGCCCAAAACCTATCTGGAACACTTCAAACTGCGGCAGGCTGCGGAATATCTTGTCGTGGCGCAAGCTTCTGTAACAGCAACTGCCACACGCTTCGGGTATATGGACCGATACCACTTCAGCCGCAGATTCAAACATCTTTTCGGCATCGCTCCGGATCAATACCGCAAAATGTTTTCCGGTTCGACAAAAAAAGAAGACTCTCAGTGATGATAAGAACCGCCGTTGAGCAGATTCAATGCCCGGTACAGTTGTTCAAGAAAAATCATCCGCGCCATTTCATGAGTAAACGTCATCTTTGACAGTGCCATAAGCTGATCGGCACGGGATTTCACTGCCGGATCAAGACCGAACGGTCCACCGATGATAAAGATGATCCTGCGATCGACTTTTTCAATAAATCCGGAAAATTCCGCCGTCGTAAACTCCCTGCCCTCTTCGGTCAGAGCCACCACCAATGCCCCTTTGTCACGGTCAAGTTCACGGAGAATAGCTTTGCCCTCATTGGCAACATTGGAGTCCGGCAGCACAACGATGTCACATCTGCCGTAAGAACTCAGCCGGGTAACAAACTCCTGGCAACGGCTTTCAAACAAACGGTCGCGCATCTTGCCGATGGCGACCAGTTTTACCAATCTTTCGTATTTAGCCATGCAAAATCTCTCACGATATCCGCGGCTCGGACTGTGCCGCAGACTCAGCTGAAGATTTTTTGATTTCGCGGGTCAGCCACTTGGAATTGCGCATGGTTATCCAGCTGTAAGCACAGATCCAGCTCAATGCGGCGAGGTTGAATATACCGACGAAAAATGCGAGTATCGCTTTAACCGGAGACTCTTTTTCGGCATAAATCATCGCCGGTATCGTCGCCCAGAGCCAGCTGACCGCCACCGTATAAGCACACATCATCGGAATCGCTTCGGGCTGTTTGAAGATCATCCACAGCAATGCGGGGATGGCAAACAACGGCAGAATCAATCCGGCAAGCTGAAAGAGCAGCAGCAGCTGAATGGCAAACGTCCGCAGATCACGGGGGAAACTGGAGAAAAAGTGACGGCTCATAAGCAATCCTTCACGGACATCGCCGCGAGTCCAACGAATCAATGTCCGGCAGAGTTGGGGATAGTCGACCGGCACATTGGTGGTGATCTGGGCATCTTTCTGCAAAACCACATGATAACCGCTGCGCAAAATAATGCTGGTCAATGCGCGGTCTTCACCGATGTGTGACGGGATACCGCAGAATGTATGGTTGAGCCAACCGTCCAGATGCGGCAGGATCACCGCTTTACGGAAAGCACTGATCGCTCCGGGAGAGCAGAGTACAGAACCGATGGAACTTTGACCGCAGCGCATAAAGTCACAACTGAAGACGAAGAAGATATCCAGCATCTTGGGGATGAATCCCTGATCGATATTCGCCACCCTGACCGTACCGGCGGAACCGGCAACTTTGGGATTGGCAAAAGGCAGAACCAGATTGTAAATCGTATTTTCCGTAACGATGGAGTCACTGTCTATAGTGATGACGATATCGTGTTTCGCCTCATGGAATCCACGGTAGAGAGCCGCTTTTTTGCCGCCGTTCTTTTCCAGATTGATGGCGCGGATGACTCCATCGGATTCGCTGGCGGCAAGTTTTATCCAGCTCCAGGTGTCATCTTTGGAACCGTCATTGATCGCGATGATCTCAAACTTCTCCCGGGGGTAATCACTCTTGAGCAGACTGCGGAGAGTATCAGCTACGGCACTGCCTTCATTGTACGCCGGAACAATAATGGTACATCCGGGCAGTTCTTCATCCGACTTCCACTTGGTCACCGGTTTGTAAAAACAAACCAGCAATGCTTGAAACAACATGAAAAATACCGTTGCACAACCGGCAATAATACCGAAATAAAATATAAATCCGATACCGTAACGGTTGATACTGTCAAGCACACGCAATGACATTATCTGATAGCATGCCACCCATGAAATACCGCCGAAAACAGCAGAAAAAAGCATTATTCCGAACAGCTTTGACCATTCAATTTTTTTCATTTCAACGACCTGAATCTGATTTTCATTATCACAGTGTACAGGTATATAATATAGCACGCTTCAGACGTTTTTTCAAGTTGATTATCAACTATTTTTGCAACAATGACTGCCGGATGAACTGTTCAAGAAAATCCGCCGCACAAGCGGGCAAATAAGCCCTGCCGGAGCTTAGCGCACCCCGGGAAAGTACAGAAAAAATTTCCGGTTCGGCAAGTTTCGCGATCGCACTGCTCCACTGCTCATCACTACCGGCAAACAAGCCGTTTTCACCCTCTTTTATGACCCGGCAGTTCTCGCCCACAGGCGAAGCGATGCCCGGTATACCGGCCCGCAGATAACAGATGAGTTTGTACGCGGATTTTCCTCTGGCAAATGGAGTATCGGGCAGCGGCATCAGCCCGGCATGAGCTTCAGCCAATGCTGCTGCTTCAGCTTCCGGAGACCAGTTTATACAACGGCAATCCACCCCGGGGATACCCGGCAGTGCGGCACTTGCCACGATCAGCAGCTGAAAGTCGGTCTTTGCCGCTGCCATCTGCAATGCCCCGGCTCTTTCCGCCAGAAATTTGTACGTTACCGGAGTTCCCGTCCACACCAGTGTCAGACGCTTTGGCTTGTTTTCTCCCGGACGGATATTTTCAGGAGGGATGGTAGGCAATTTCAGTACATTGGAGTTGTATCTGCCGAATTTTTCCGCCAGCAGCTCATTTGCAGCGATCACCCCGGCAGCATCGGCGATCAATTGCGGATATTTGTTTTTCAGCCACCGGATCTTTTCATAATGCAGATCTACCGCATCATCAAAATTGAGGATATACGGATGACGGCGCAAAAATCCGGCTTCAAAAAAATAAGGCAGATGCGGCAGCAATTCATACTCGATCAGAGCCGGAACCCCTGCCGGACACTTCGCAAGCTCCCGGAAACGGCGGCAGTACGATTTCAATACCGACACCAACTGCCGCCTCTTTCCGCTGTACATCCGCTGCAGATAACCGTCATCGAAAAAACTGTGGTACTCAATATCAATACCGGAATCCTGCAGATAAGGAACAAACTGGCGGAACCGCAGCCTGCTCGATGCCCCCAAATCACTGTAACGTGTCCAAATAGCAAGTTTCATACCGTTTTCACCCTGATTTCACCATCGGCAAAGCGGATGATCATTTCTGTGCCCGGAGAAAGATTCTTACTGCTGGCGATCAAATGTTCTTTCTTTGAATCATAAACCATCGCAAAACCGCGTTCAAGCTGACGCATCGGATCATAAGCATAAATTCTGGCATCAATATTGTCCAGTGAACTGACAGCACTGCTCAAAAACTGTCTGGCGGTACTGTCAATACCGTTGATCAATTTACCGAGCTGCTGTTTTTCCCCCGCAACTGCGGCTTTACTGATGTGGGCAAGCTGAATATTCAATTCATTGAGTTTGGCCTGCCATTTCCTTATTATAAGTTCCGGATGCCGCCGGTAGCTGTCCACAGTGGCAGAAGCCGTCTGCAGCTCCTCCCGGATCGCCGCGAAACGCAGATCAAATGACCGCATCATATTTTCAATGGTCAAATTCAGCTGCCGGGTGATGTCGGTATAATTGCCGATAACCAGTTCTGCTGCCGCCGATGGCGTCGGCGCGCGCATGTCGGCAACAAAATCGCAAATGGTAAAATCGATTTCATGGCCGACCGCACTGATGACCGGGAGCTTGCTTGCGGCGATCATGCGGGCAAGATTTTCATCATTGAAGCACCACAAATCTTCCATACTGCCGCCGCCGCGGGTAACGACGATCACCTCTGCCTCACCGGTACGATTGAAAAAATCCACTCCGGCGGCAACTTCAGACGCAGCATTTTCACCCTGAACTTTGGCAGGATAGATCTTGATGACCACATTGGGAAAACGCCGGTTGATGATCTGCAGAAAATCCCGGATCGCCGCTCCGCTCGGACTGCTCACCACACCGATGGTGCGGGGCAGAAACGGCAGCGGCTTTTTGCGCTCCGGATCAAACAATCCCTCGGCGGCAAGTTTGTTTTTCAGCATTTCAAACTGCTGATGCAGCACCCCGGCTCCGGCAAGGCGGAGTTTTCTCACTACGAATTGATACTCTCCACGGACATCGTAAACACTCAAACTGCCCCAGACTTCAACTATCGTACCGTTATTCACGCCCAGAGCGCGGCACTGTTCCGCCCCGCCGAACCAGCATACCCGGATCTGGCTGCGCTCATCTTTCATCTGGAAATAGACATGTCCGGAACGGTGCATCAATAAAGAACCGACCTCCCCACCCATCCAAAAAGGCATAAAAGAACCTTCAATGGTATCTTTCACCATTTTATTTACGGCACTTACGCTCCAGATGGGTTCTTGGCTGTTCATTGAGTCACTGCCGGACGGATATAACACATTTTGTCGGTATCGTTATCAAACTCGCCCGGAGCAGCCGCCAGAACAGACAGATCCGGAGTGACCATTTGAAATGAGATCACCCCCTGCAGCAGATTTTCCAACACCGCCTGATCTGCAGCAAATGCGGCAAGTTTCCGCGGATTGGCAGAAAAATACTCCTGCGCCGCCTGTGAATTGAGGATCAGCTCCTCGCCGGTGGGGATAAGTTTGCCGCCGGATCTCTTCACTCCGAAACAGAGCAGCTCTTTGTTCCGGCCGTCGTAGAGAACTCCGGCAGACTCGTTTTCAGCAAGTTCCAGCGTTCCGGCAAGTGCCAATGCCCCGGGGATACAGCGGAAACGGATACCGGGGTTTCCCGCCGCCCAACCGGCTCCCAGAGCGGCAACCACACGCAGAAACGTGAAACTTCCCGGTCCGGCACCGAATGTCCAGCGCGTGACATCATCAAGCACAAATCCGGCAGCATTCAACTCTTTTTCCACAAATCCCGGCACTTGAGAAGCATCGCGCGGATGCATGATCTCCTCTGCCTGATGCAGCAGTTTATCATCATCAAAAAGGGCAAACACCAATTTTCCCGGCTGGGGATCAAGGACTCCGTGAAGCATACACACACCTTTGAATATCTGTAAATCAATTACTTGCGCAATATCTGCGCCACCAATTCCTCATCGCTCAATGCCGGACGGAAATCGGCAACATTGCCGTCTTTCAGCACCACTTCTCCGGGCATCGGGCGCAAGTTATACACCGATCCCATTGAGTAACAGTAAGCTCCGGCATTTTTTACCGCCAGAAGATCGTACTCCCGGATCTCCGGCAGTTCCCGCTGTTCAGCAAAACGGTCACCGGTTTCGCAAATATTGCCGCAAACATCGTAAAGTGCCGGAACCCCTTCCGGATTGGTAAGATTCTCGATCCGGTGATAAGCTCCGTAAAGCACCGGACGGATAAGATGGGGAAAACCGGAGTTGCACCCGGCAATGGTGCGGGTACGGTTGTGTTTGATCGTGTTCACTTCCATTATCAATGTACCGCATTCAGCAGCAAGATATTTGCCAGGTTCAAACCGCATGAGCAGCTCTTTGCCGTACTGACGGCAGAAGTTGTCGAATTTTACCGCGATCTTATTACCCATATCCACATAGTCGATACGCGCTTCATCTTCTTTATACGGCACTTTGAAACCGCCGCCGAAGTCCAGAAACTCCAACTCGCTGAAACGTTCTTTCGTGGCGATCGCCATCAGATTATCCATGCTTTTGAGAACACTTTCTGCATGCTGCAAGCCGCTGCCGGTATGTTCATGCAGACCGATGATATGCAAATTCCCTTCCGCAGCGATCGCCGCAGCGGTATCGGCATCATCAAGCAGGATACCGAATTTAGTCAGATCACCGCCGGTCATGGTCTTCTCATTGTCACCATCGCATACATCCGGGTTGAAACGCAGACATATCCGCGCACCGGGATGACTTTTGGCACACTTTTTCAACCGGGAAAGCGAACCGATATTCACCGTGACTCCGGTCTTCATCACCCGGTCAAACTCGGCGTCGGTCATATTATTGGCAGTGTAAATGATCTTTTCCGGAGCAAAACCCAGTGCCATAGCCAGAACCACCTCTCCGGGACTGACTGCGTCAATACCGGCTCCAGCGTCACGCAGAAGCGTCAGAAGTGCCGGATTGCTGTTGGCTTTGAGCGCGTAATGCACATTGAGCCGGTCACAGGGGATGAATCGGAAAAGATCCCGGAAACGCTCCAGCATCATATCGCCGTCATAAACAAAAAGCGGCGTACCGTAAGTGCGCGCCAATTCAATATATTTATCATTTGAAATCATACTGTAAACTCCTGAAAATATTTTTATCTGCCGCGGACAGACTTATCCGGTTGGATATTCCGTTCATGCGGCGGAATTACGCTGGTGATAAAGGCGCATTTGGGAATGATCTTTGCCGATATATCATCCTCGTAACGGAACTCTATCAGACGCTCACGGGTCCGCCATGAAACATACGCCGTGCCGAAACGGTCCCCCCGGTACTCGATTTTCACCATGGGTTCAGTTTTCATGGCATCGCGGTACTCAATGCGGCTGATACGTTTTTTATTCAGAGACTCCTTGAGCGAGGCCCGGCTGATAATGACCAGATGCCGGATCTGGCTTTTGCTCAACGGGGTATACATCATGCCGTCAACCCCTTCGACTTTGCCGGCACATCCGGAAAGCAGAAATATGCAAAAAACCAATACGGAAAGCCGGAGAATATTTTTCATATCTGTCACCTTTTCAATTGATTGAAAGTTATCAGGGAATCAAACCACCCGTTCAAAGTCTGCCAGTACTTTTCATCGCACTCCGGAAGCGGACTGTTATCCACTCCGGATGCCACCAGATTTTCCAGAAACTCATTCTGCTCCGCAGTTCCGGCTTCCGGCAGCATACCGTTTTCGTAAAGGAAAGTACACTTCATCACCACCGCACTCTGCAGCAGACTCCACGGTTCGTGACCGGCATCAATTTTTGCCAGATTGCACAATACTGAACGCAGTGCTTCATAGGTGTGGAGCATGATTACCCCGCCATGGGAGTTTTTCAACAGAAATGCCCCGATCCTGCCGGCCATGCGCCATGCCCGCTGATCTTCAGCAATAACAGAAAAATCCAACAGTGTTTCAACTCTTTTGGCTGTAAAAAGCTCTCTGCCGGAACCGTCATCCTCGAACTCTATCTCCACCTCCCGGAAAATATCCGCCTGCGGTGCCGACTTGCTGAAAGATTGCCCGCCATGCAGAATATACGATACCTTGCCGTAATCCGGAGTTATGCCTCCAAGCATAAGTCCGGACTCGCGGTAGGGACGTTTGTCAAGGATGATGAACGGTGCTGAAATGATCAACTTTTACTCTCCGAGCTGTTTTTTCAACTCCGCGACCACCATGCCGGGGTTGGCTTTGCCTTTGGTAAGTTTCATCACCTGACCGACAAAGAACTGCAATATCTTTCCATTGCCGGAGCGGTACTCTTCCAACTGTTTGGTAAATTGAGCCAGCACTTCGGCGACCGCCCCGGAAATGGCGGAAGAGTCGCTCACCTGCGCCAGACCTTTTTCGTTGATGATGGTATCGGCATCTTTACCGGATTCAAACATATCGGCAAAGACATCTTTGGCGATTTTGCCGTTGATCTTGCCGGAATCGATCGCATTGATCAAAGTGGCAAGCAGAGCGGGGGTGACTTTAGAATCATTGACACTGATACCGGCTTCTCCGGTGAGAGCCAGAAGTGATGAGATGATCCAGTTCGCCGCCTGTTTCGGGGTTTTGACCAGTTTGGCAGCTTCGTCGAAGTATGCTGCAAGCTGTTTATCAGCGGTAAGCACTCCGGCATCGTAAGGTGTCAAACCGTAATCGTCGATAAAACGCTGACGCTTGGCCTCCGGAAGTTCCGGAAGCGTGGCGCGGACGGCTTCGATCTCCTCATCAGTAAAAGTCACCGGCATAAGATCCGGTTCCGGAAAATAACGGTAATCGTGCGCCGACTCTTTGGTACGCATCAGATAACTTTCGCCGCGGTCATCGTTCCAGCCGCGGGTCTCCTGTTTGAGAACGACTCCGGCATCCAGCAATTCAGCCTGACGCTCGATCTCAAAGTCGATCGCCCGGTGAACGGCACGGAAACTGTTGAGATTTTTCAACTCGATCTTGGTACCGAATTCTTTCTGACCGACCGGACGCAGAGAGATATTGACGTCACAACGCATCTGACCTTTTTCCATATCGCAATCGCTGATCTCCCCGAAACGCATGATCTCCTTGAGGCTGTTCAAGTAAGCATACGCCTCATCGGCACTGCGCAGATCCGGTTCGCTGACGATCTCCATCAACGGCACACCGGCACGGTTGTAGTCAACACCGGAATCGTGGTGAAAATGGGTGAGCTTGGCAACGTCTTCCTCCAGATGGATCCGGGTGATGCCGATATCTTTATCCGGCAGTTCCGCTCCGGAAAAACCGGTTCCGGAAAGATGGATTTTACCGGCGGTGCAGAAAGGCAGATCGTACTGGGAGATCTGGTAGTTCTTGGGCATATCCGGATAGAAGTAGTTTTTGCGGTCAAATTTACTGAATTTGGCAATAGTACATCCGGTGAGCAGACCGGCTTTCACCGTCGCATGGATCGCCTTTTTATTCGGCACGGGCAGAACTCCGGGATAGCCCACGCAGACCGGGCAGACGTTGGTGTTGGGTTCAGCACCGAACTCATTGGCGCAGGAACAGAACATTTTACTGGAGGAACGCACCTGAGTATGCACTTCCAAACCGATAACAGCTTCGTATTTCATAACGATTTATCCTTTGGGATTGATTTTCCGTTTTAATATTATTTTATAATATAACACGCGCACGGGATTTTATCAACCGGAAAGGAACGGAAAAAAGTGAACTTTCTCATCTCAAAAGCATTGACAAAATCCTCTTTGCGGTTTATCTTAATTATACAGCCAGCAAACAGAAAGGGACAGATCATGAAAAAGTTTTGGAATTCAGCAGCTTGCGCCGTACTTTTGTGCGGATGCTCCAGTGTCGGTGATGCTCCGGCTGATCACCGTACATATTCTGATTCAGGGGCAAGATCATACGCTCCGGCAGTGCATAAAAATTCGTTGAGCCGTGTCGCAGCCGATTCGGCAGGTGCCGGCAAAAGTTCATTTTTTCAGCAGAACAATTCCCGGATGATGGCGTATACATCCGGCTTCACTCTCACGGTAAAAAAGCGTGATGCGGCACTGGATGAGGTAAAGAAACTTGCTGAATCACTCGGGGGGTATCTCGTTTCCAGCGCGAGAGGAAATATGAAACTCAAAGTCCCGGTCACCAAAGCGGATGAGTTTCTGAAACTTTCCGGAAATCACGGCAAAATGAGCGATTTCCGGATCTCCGCCGAAGATCTTACCGACACCATCACCGACCTCGGCGTGCGTCTGGATAATCTCCGCAAACTCCGTACCCGGCTCACCGAACTTCTCTCCAAAACCAAAAGTGTGGATGAAATGCTGAAAGTTGAACGCGAACTCAACCGCATAACCACCGAAATCGAACGTATCGATGCCCAATTGCAGAACAATAAAAAACGGGTCGCTTTCGTCACTTTTGATGTTGCGGTCATAGAAGAACACGGCGCAGTTCCAGGCGGTACTCCGCAGGCGGTCAGTTACGTTGCTTTCTTCAAAAATTTTGCTGCCGCTCAAGGCGGTAAAGAGGATGAACCGCTCTTCAATACAGTTCTGCCGGAAAACTTTGTCGCAGTCACCAGAGAGTACAAGCCGGCAGATGGATTCACCGCAACTACCAGCGATGACTGCGTACTGCGCACCTGGGACGCGGAACTGCCGGATAACACCACACTCAAATTCTGGCAGGATATGAGTGTCAGAGCCTTGAGTTCACTCCATAAATTCAGCGATATCAAATGTTTTCAGGTAAAATTCAACGGTGAAGACGCCGTGAAGATCACCGCGCAGAGAACCACGTCAAACGGTATCCAGTCTTATCTGGCAATCATCAGTATCGACCACGGCATACTCTGCTCAGACAAGTTGCAGATCGTAGAATTTTTCGGCCCTGAAAGTGCTTTCAAAAAGTATGCAAGCTCCGTCAGCAAGGCTTTACTGCCAGCTGCTGACGCCCGCTGAAACTGAAAAACGGCAACTCATGACCGTGCGCCGCTCCGGAAAATACCGGACAAGCGGCACGGTTGGCAAAATCTTTCAAAACTGCCGTAACTCCGGGAACTTCGCCGCAACCGGTGAAGTTCCCGAAAATTATTCCGGCACAACAGTCAAATGCTCCAGCAAGCAGCAGTTGGGTCAGCATCCGGTCGATCCGGTAAGGAGCTTCACCGATCTCCTCCAGAATCAATATTTTCCCGGCGGTATCCGGAAAAAATCCGCTGCCGCATAGAGATGCCGCCACCGCCAGATTGCCCGGCAGAGGAGTTCCTGAAACAGCGTCAGCATTATTCAGGGACCGTAAAGACAATTCCACCGGGGCACCATTCAAAGCATCGGTAAGTGAATCAGCAGTAAGATCATCTTCAGCCTCTGCCAGAAACTTCATCATCGGAGCGGCAAGAAACGTATCGCAGTTGTACTTTGCCATCGCCCAGTGGATCGCTGTAATATCGCTGAATCCGGCAAAAAATTTGCCGTTTTTTTTCAGTCCGTCATAATCTATCCCATCCAATATCCGCATACTGCCGGCACCGCCGCGCACCGCCCAGATAATGTCGATGCGCTCATCTGCAATGGCATCATTGATATCCGCCAGCCTTTCACTGTCAACTGCTGAAAGATGCGGCAGTGTGCCGCCGGAAAAGAGATGCGGCATCAGCGAAACCTGACAACCGCACTTTTCCAGAACCGCTTTTCCGGCAGCGACCGTTTCCGGGTCGATACTGCCGGATGGTGCGGTCAGAGCAACATGATAGTGCCGGGAAAATTTTTTCATCAGAGCAAATGTCCCATGCGGTCTTTTTTGGTTTTGAGATAAAATTCGTTATTTTCAACCGGATCAATAACGATCGCTTCACGCTTTTCTATTACCAGACCGTAACCGTCCAAACCGATCAGCTTCGCCGGATTGTTGGTCAGAAGACGGATGCTTTTCACTCCGAGATCAAGCAATATCTGTGCGCCGATACCGTATTCGCGTAAATCAGCAGGGAAACCGAGTTTCTCATTGGCTTCAACAGTATCACATCCCTGCTCCTGAAGTTTATAAGCGTGCAGTTTGTTTTCCAAACCGATGCCGCGTCCCTCCTGACGCATGTACACCAATACGCCGCACCCTTCTGCGGCAATGCGTTTCATGGCAGTGTGGAGCTGGTCACCGCAGTCGCACCGCGCCGAACCGAAAACATCACCGGTAAGACATTCACTGTGAACACGCACCAAAACCGATTTTTTATCCTTCACATCACCACACACTAACGCCAGATGTTCAGCGTTATCGGTTTGAGAACGGTAAAGATACATCTGAAAATCCCCGTAGGCAGTGGGAAGTTTTACCGACTCTTCACAGGAGATCAGCCTTTCCGTTTTGCGGCGGTACGCAACCAGATCAGCGATAGTAATGATCTTAAGAGCATGTTTTTCTTTGAAAAGCATCAAATCCGGCATCCGCGCCATTTCGCCGTTTTCTTTAGTGATCTCACAAATCACTCCGGCGGGAGTCAGCCCTGCCATGCGTGCAAGATCCACTGCAGCTTCAGTATGACCGGTTCGCTGAAGAACCCCGCCCGGACGCGCAGCGATGGGAAAAATATGTCCGGGAATGCCGAAGTCCTCTTTTTTACTTGCCGGATCAATCAGAGTTTTGATGGTATTGGCACGGTCAGCAGCACTGATCCCGGTGGAACCGGTCAACGCATCCACGCTTTCAGTGAAGGCGGTTTTGAAGTGATCCGTTGACGGCGGACGCAAAATGCCAAGCTCCCGGGCGCGCGCTTCAGTTACCGGAGCGCAGACCAGTCCGCGGGCGTGGGTTATCATAAAATTGATCTTCTCCGGAGTAACCAATTCCGCCGCGCAAACCAGATCACCCTCATTTTCCCGGTTTTCGTCATCGGTGACGATGATCATTTTGCCATTGCGGATATCTTCCAATGCCGCTTCAACGCTGTCAAATTTAAATTCCATAATATCTCATGCCCTTTCAGTCACTCAATTGCAGACACTTGCGATCAGGGCACAATCCGGCGGCGCAAACCACGGTCAATCCTTCTTCCATCCAGACTTTACTGTCGGTCACGGAGTTTCACCGTGTCAGCCGTCAGGCTCGCGGACTTTACCGCCGGTCAGGAATCCGCAGGAGCTGCCCCCAAACGTCACCTTGCCCTGAAGAAATCTTCTCACCCTTAATATATATCCGCAACACCGGTTTGTCAACCGTTACAACCGCAGGGGAGAATAAAAATACCGCGCTTTCCGGGAAACCCGGAAAGCGCGGTGAAGTCATTCAAGACGGTTGACTATTACATCATGCCGCCCATGCCTCCCATACCGCCCTGGGGCATGGCAGGAGCTTCTTTTTCTTCCTTGATGTCGGTGATCAGACACTCGGTGGTGAGCATCAGACTGGCGACGGAAGCGGCGTTCTGCAAAGCGGAACGGGTAACTTTGGCAGGGTCAAGGATACCGGCCTTGATCATGTCAACGTATTCACCGGTGGCAACGTTGAAACCTTCGTTGCCTTTGCCGTCTTTCACACGCTGAACGACGACGCTGCCTTCATAACCGCCGTTGGCGGCAAGCTGACGGAGCGGTTCTTCAACGGCACGGGCGACGATCGCGGCACCGGTAGCCTCATCACCGGTAAGATCCAGAGCGGCGACAGCTTGGGCAGCGCGGACAAGGGCGACACCGCCTCCGGGGACGATACCTTCTTCGACGGCAGCACGGGTGGCGTGCAGAGCATCGTCAACGCGATCTTTCTTCTCTTTCATCTCAACTTCAGTAGCGGCACCGACATTGATAACGGCAACACCGCCGGCAAGTTTCGCCAGACGTTCCTGAAGTTTTTCACGATCATAGTCGCTGCTGGTCTCTTCGATTTCACGGCGGATCTGGGCGATACGGCCCATGATGGCATCTTTGGCACCGTAGCCTTCCACGATGGTGGTGTTTTCTTTGGTGACAGTGATGCGTTTGGCTTTACCGAGCTGGGCAGTGGTGACATTTTCCAGTTTCAAGCCGAGATCTTCGGTGATGCAGGTACCGCCGGTAAGAATGGCGATATCCTGCAGCATGGCTTTGCGGCGGTCGCCGAAACCGGGAGCCTTGACTGCGCAGACTTTGAGGATGCCGCGCATACTGTTGATAACCAAAGTAGCAAGAGCTTCTCCTTCAACATCTTCAGCGATGATAAGCAGCTGTTTGCCCTCTTTTGCGACAGCTTGAAGCAGCGGAAGCATATCGTTCAGGTTGCTGATCTTTTTCTCGTGGATGAGAATGTAGGCATCTTCCAGAGCAGCTTCCATGGATTCAGCGTTGGTAGCGAAATAGGGGGAAAGATAGCCTTTGTCAAACTGCATACCTTCAACCACATCCAGAGTGGTTTCCAGAGTTTTGGCTTCTTCCACGGTGATGGTGCCTTCCTGACCGACTTTCGCCATCGCTTCGGCGATGATGTTGCCGATGGTGGTATCGCCGTTGGCGGAGATGGTGGCAACCTGGGCGATCTGATCGGAAACACCCTGGCTCATTCCTTTAAGTTCTGCGACGACGGTTTCAACGGCTTTTTCGATACCGCGTTTGAGTTCCATCGGGTTGCTGCCGGCGGTGACGTTTTTCAAACCTTCGCGGTAGATCGCTTCGGCAAGCACGGTAGCGGTGGTGGTACCGTCACCGGCGACATCATTGGTTTTGCTGGCAACTTCGATGACCATACGGGCACCCATGTTGGCGTAAGCGTCTTTCAGTTCAATTTCTTTGGCAACGGAAACACCGTCTTTGGTGATGACCGGGGCACCGAATTTTTTGTCGATAACGACGTTACGGCCTTTGGGACCGAGAGTGGCTTTGACCGCTTTGGCAAGCAGAGTCACGCCTTCAAGAATACCGCGACGGGCTTCATCGGAAAAAACAAGCTGTTTAGCCATGATTGATTTACTCCATTAATTTTGTTTTTAAATTTATCTTCAGCCGACGATGGCGAGGATATCTTCCTGATTGACGACTTTGTACTCTTTGCCGTCAACTTTGACTTCGGTACCGCCGTAACGACTGGTCAGCACGATATCACCGACTTTGACATCAAAGGGGATCTTGTTGCCCTTGTCATCATTTTTGCCGGTTCCCAGCGCGACGACAACATATTCCTGCGGTTTCTCTTTAGCGGTATCGGGGATGAGGATTCCGCCTTTCATCTCTTCAGTGTTCTCTTTGAGCGCGAGCAGAACGCGATCGCCCAACGGTTTGACATTGACATCAGCCATTTTCTTTTTCCTTAATTTTTGGGTTATATTGCTGTGCCGCCCGTCCTCCCCGGGCGGGCGGCACTGTTACAATCTTACAACTGTCAACTTACTCCACAACTTCAGCATCGACGATGCCGTCATCGTTTTTCTTTTCCTGCTGCGGCGGAGGAGTTCCGGCCCCGGCAGCTCCCTGTGATTGCTGCTGGGCGTAAACTGCCTCACCAAGTTTCATAGCAAGCTCTTCCAACTCTTTCATGCCGGATTTGAGAGCCTCGGTATCGTCGGCTTCCAAATCTTTTTTGAGTTTGGCGATCTTCTCTTCCAAAGCGGATTTGGTTTCCGCCGGAACCTTATCTCCATGTTCTTTGAGCTGTTTTTCCAGCTGGTAGACCATGGAATCGGCATGGTTGTGAACTTCGATCTTCTCTTTGGCAGCTTTGTCATCAGCTTCGTGCGCCTTGGCCTCGTTGACCATCTTTTCGATCTCTTCGTCGGAAAGACCGCTGGAGGCGGTGATGGTGATCTTCTGCTCCTTGCCGGTACCGAGGTCTTTGGCTGCGACATGGAGGATACCGTTGGCGTCGATATCAAAGGTCACTTCGATCTGGGGGACGCCGCGGGGAGCCGGGGCGATACCGTCCAATTTGAAAAGACCGAGGGATTTGTTGTCGCGGGCAAGTTCACGTTCACCCTGCAGCACGCGGATATCCACAGCGGGCTGATTATCTGAAGCGGTACTGAAGATCTCGCTTTTCTTGGCGGGGATCGTCGTATTGCGCTCGATCAGACGGGTCATGACACCACCCATGGTTTCGATTCCCAGAGAGAGCGGAGTGACATCCAGCAGCAGCACGTCATTGACCTCACCGCCGAGAACACCGCCCTGGATCGCAGCACCTGCGGCGACTACTTCGTCGGGGTTGACGCCTTTATGCGGCTCTTTGTTGAAGATCAGCTTGGCAGTTTCCTGCACTTTGGGCATACGGGTCATACCGCCGACGAGAATGACTTCGCGGATATCGGATGCTGAAACATCAGCGTCACGCATACAGTTTTCGCAGGGTTTGCGGGTGCGTTCAAGCAGCGGATCGCAGAGACGCTCCAACTGGGCGCGGGTCATCGTGATATTCATATGAACCGGGCCATCCTGATTCATGGTGATAAAGGGCAGGTTGATATCGCTGGACATGCTGCTGGAAAGTTCGCATTTAGCTTTTTCGGCAGCCTCTTTGAGCCGCTGGAGAGCCTGCGGATCTTTGCGCAGATCGACGCCGTTTTCTTTCTGGAACTCATCAGCCAGATAAGTGATGATGGTCTGGTCGAAGTCATCACCGCCGAGGTGGGTATCACCGTTGGTGGCTTTCACTTCAAAAACGCCGTCACCGATTTCCAGAGTGGAGATATCAAAGGTACCGCCGCCGAGGTCGTAGACCGCGATGGTTTCATCGGTTTTCTTATCCAGACCGTAAGCCAGAGCAGCAGCGGTCGGTTCGTTGATGATACGCAAGACTTCCAGACCGGCGATCTTACCGGCATCTTTGGTGGCCTGACGCTGACTGTCGTTGAAGTACGCGGGAACGGTGATGACCGCCTGAGTGATCTTTTCGCCGAGATAGGCTTCGGCATCAGCTTTGAGCTTCTGCAGGATCATCGCGGAAATTTCCGGGGGGGAATAGAGTTTGTCACCGACTTTGACGTGGGCATCGCCGTTGGGAGCCTCCGCGATCTCGTAGGGAACGAGTTCACGCTCACGGCCGACTTCGGAAAATTTGCGTCCCATCAGACGTTTGATGGAAAAAATGGTGTTTTTGGGATTGGTCACCGCCTGACGTTTGGCAGTCTGACCGACCAGACGTTCGCCGGATTTGGTAAATGCGACGATACTGGGGGTGGTGCGGTTGCCTTCTGCGTTGGGGATGATTTTGTACTCACCGTTGTCCATTACAGCCATACAGCTGTTGGTGGTACCGAGGTCAATACCGATAATTTTGCTCATAATTTTTTCTCCTTTCATGAGAGTTTTTGTTGTTGCACTTTTCTATGAGCAAAAAACGTGCCAAGATCATTTTCAGGGAGAAACAGGATATCGCATCTGCAAAAGTGTGCCAACATGACACACAGTGTGCCGAAAAGTGTGCCGCACACAGTGTGTCACACATAAGTTTTCTCATCCTTTTCTGCGGAACGCTGCCGGAGCAGTACCGGTAAAACGGCGGAAGACTTTGCAAAAATATCCGGTTTCGGTGAACCCGCAAAGAGCGGCGGTCTCCTTGACACTGGTACCACTGAGCAGCATGCGCGCAGCCATGCGCATACGCAGCTCCAACAGATATCCATGCGGAGTTTTACCGGAAAGTTCCCGGAATATCCGGCAGAAGTGACTGCGGCTGTACCCGGAAAAGACCGCCATATCCTCCACACTCAAATCTTCTGAAATACGGCTTATACAGAATTGATGAAGTTTATGCAGCAAATCATTGCCTGATGAATTGCCGGAAGCGGTACTGCCGCAGATCAGCGACATTATAAAGCTGTACGCAAGTTTGCTTGCCTCCACTGCCGTGGAAAAATCATTTTCGACAGCTCTGCCGATCAATTCCCACGCCAGTTTCACCGTTTCCGGTGAAGCGTAAGCCGTTGACACCGGCGGCCGTATCTGCCGCAGCTGCCGGACAATACGCATAGCCTCATCACCCTCGACGGCGAGATATAAAAACTCCCATTCTCCGGGAGTCTCGGAGAGATAATAGAGATGTTTTTCCGGAATGGTCAGTAAAAAAGCCTCGCCGGGATTTACCGGATATTTTTTTCCGTCCAACTCCACCATGCCGCAACCGGAAACAGTATACTGCCATAAAAGCAGTTCCCGGCTGCCGCGTTTCATACCGTTCCAGAAATAACGGCGGTCGGAAGTCCGCTGGTGTCCCGCCCAACAGGGGACACAGCCCAATTTAACCGGGGAAGGCAGCGGAATATAACGGCTGTCATGGCAAAAATCATCTTTTTTCACAATATCTCCGGATTTTAATACCTGTTTTTCATAATATACTCCAATAACAATACAAATTCAAATGAGACGATTTTACCATAAATCAAACAAAATTCCACTTTTATTATCCGGAGCTGTGATGTATATTATCGATAATCACAACGGTGAACACAATTGAAAATCAGGAGAATTTCATTATGCCGAAAATTACATTTATGGGAGCTGGCAGTACGATTTTTGCCCGCAATATCATCGGTGACTGCATGTGCTTTGAAGCGTTGAAAGATGCCGAGATCGCTCTTTATGACATCGATGCCGGCCGATTGCAGGAGTCGGAATACATCCTCGGTGTCCTGAATAAAAACATCAATGACAACCGGGCGAAAATCAAAACTTATCTGGGCGTGGGAAACCGCAAAGCCGCTCTGGACAAAGCTGATTTTGTGGTCAATGCCATTCAGGTCGGCGGTTATGAACCTTCAACAGTCATTGACTTTGAGATACCTAAAAAATACGGTCTGCAGCAGACGATCGCCGATACGCTCGGTATCGGCGGGATCTTCCGCGCACTGCGGACGATCCCGGTAAT
Organism: Lentisphaerota bacterium; assembly: GCA_015061525.1. GTDB lineage: Bacteria > Verrucomicrobiota > Lentisphaeria > Victivallales > Victivallaceae > UBA1784. The sequence goes on along the minus strand of SUWK01000047.1, from coordinate 1,503 downwards.
GTTGGATTTCGGACATGAAATGGAAAAAGTCGCCCCGGATGCGTGGCTTTTGAATTACACCAACCCGATGGCGATGCTCACCGGAGCCATGCTCAAAGGTACCGGAGTTAAAACTGTCGGTTTGTGCCACAGTGTGCAGTCATGTGTTCTGGGACTTTTTTACACTCTCGGTCTGGATTACTCACGGGAACATCTGGATAAAATCCAAAGCCGCATAGCCGGTATCAATCACATGTCATGGCTTTTGGAGATCACTGAAGACGGCAAAGATCTCTATCCGGAAATCAAAAAACTTGCGGAAAAGAAGGTCAAAGCGTGGCGTAAAGCTCCCAAAGATAAAAAGTCCACCAATATGATCCGCCTGGAGATGATGAAGCGTTTCGGTTATTACGTCACAGAATCCAGCGAACACAATGCTGAATACGCTCCATACTGGATCAAACACAACTATCCCGGCATGATCGATGAGTGGAACATTCCGCTGGATGAATACCCGCGCAGATGTATCAAACAGATCAAAGAGTGGAAACAGCAGTACGAAAAGCTGCGCAATGATCCACACCTCACCCACACCTATTCAAAAGAGTACGGCGCAGGCATAATGAACGCTGTCGTCACCGGCAATCCCTACCAGATCGGCGGCAACGTGATGAATAACGGCATGATCACCAATCTGCCGGATGATGCGGTTGTGGAAATACCGTGTCTGGTGGACAAAAATGGTGTTCAGGGAACTTTTGTCGGGGCATTGCCGCCCCAGTGTGCAGCATTGAATATGACCAATATCAATGTCCAGTTACTCACCATCGAAGCGGCATTGACACGTAAACGTGAACGCATTTATCAAGCGGCAATGCTTGATCCGCATACCGCTGCGGAGTTGAATATCGATGATATCGTCAGCATGTGCGATGATCTTATCGAAGCCCACGGCAGCATGCTGCCGAAATACCGCTGACACCCCTGACTGCATCTTACAATACCAAAACCCTGCCGGATCTTCCGCATCCGGGCAGGGATTTTTTTTAAGCTCTGTTCCCAATATAGGTTGACAACATATTGCGCACACAAGTTGTGGAGGGTGTTAGCAGCGTTCAGTTTGCCTGAGGGGCGGGACACTGCGTTTCCCTCCCCTCAAACTCCCCACCCTCAAGGGGCTTCCCGTGACTGTTGCGGGGCATTGGGTTCTTCCATTAAGTTATTGCGCCTGCGCTCCCGGGGCGAGTGCCGTCGGCACTCTTTCCGGTCGCTCGCGGCTTATTGCTCGTCCTCCGCTCATCCTCGCAACATTTGTTGCGTCGGCTTTGCTCGCATGTAAATGCTCGCAAAGTTCATTCGCATGCGGACTGCGCGCTCGGCGGCAACCGCCTCGCACCCGTGCGTTGAACGTTCCACGGAGGGCATCAACCAATATCGGGAACAGTTGCTATGTTAAAAGAAAGCGAGGTGCTTTAGAAAAAAAGTTGGCTGATTCTCAAAAATGTGATACTGTATAAAAAAGCA
>SUWK01000046.1 GCA_015061525.1 Lentisphaerota bacterium | reverse complement strand
CGCCTGCGCTCCCGGGGCGAGTGCCGTCGGCACTCTTTCCGGTCGCTCGCGGCTTATTGCTCGTCCTCCGCTCATCCTCGCAACATTTGTTGCGTCGGCTTTGCTCGCATGGTTTTGCTCGCAAAGTTCATTCGCATGCGGACTGCGCGCTCGGCGGCAACCGCCTCGCACCCGTGTGTTGAACATGCCACAAAGGGCATCAAAAAGAAAAAAACAGCGGATGTTCTTCCACTGGGGTTTTGCAAAGCTTTTTTCCAAAAAAGCGTCGATCAAGCCGCGACAGCGGAGCGGCGCGACAGTTCGCTTTCTTTGCCAAGCTTTCTTTCTTGCGAAAGAAAGCGGGCGCGAGATTACCCGCAAGTTGCCACCGCAGGTTAAATTTTTCACAAAATTCAGGACAACAACAATCAATGAAAAAACTCAATTATATAACAGATGCAGCCGTCTGCAGTGAATCCATTGATATTGAAATCAATGATGACGGTAAAATTTCTTTTGTACGTTTTAACGGCGGCTGCCCGGGCTCTCTGACTGCAGTAGCGGCACTGGTCATCAACAAAACTCCCGGGGAAGCAGCTGACATTATCAGCGGCATAAAATGCGGCAGCAAAAACACCAGTTGCCCGGATCAACTGGCACAGGCATTGATAAAAATACAGCAGGGATGAAAAAGAAGAAATTTTTTAAAAATATTCCCGGTATTGAGCTTGCTTTTTTCCATCTGCGCGTTATAATACATCTATGACAAAAATAATCAGTTTACAAGGAAAAAAACATGTTCTATTATCTCTCGTTTTTCAGCGAACACTTCGGTCCGCTCCGCCTTTTTGATTACATTACTTTCCGTGCCGGCGGAGCCGCTGCAACCGCATTTCTGATCGTTGCCGTATTTGGCGGACGGTTCGCTGCCATGCTCCGCAATATGAATGTGCGGGCTGCTGACCGTTACAAAGATGTCCTGCCGGAAGATATGCTTGACAAACGCAAAAATCAGACTCCCTGCATGGGAGGAATACTGCTTATCGGTGCAGTTCTGCTGGCGACGTTGCTTTGGAGTAAATGGCAGGCATCCAATGGGATCTCATGGATCCTCATGGGCGGAACACTCGGTTTTGCCCTGATCGGTTTTCTTGATGACTTTCTCAAAGTTTTCTATCAGCGGCGCGACGGTTTGCCCGGCAAGCTGAAACTGTTGGGGCAATTCATCATCGGCGGTCTGGTCGTCTGGTTTTTCTGGAGCCGCCCTGCCCTGCACGATATGATGCGTGGTTTTGTCGTGCCGTTTGTCAAAGAGCCGCTGGATTTCGGTGCGTGGTGGTTTCTGCTGCCGGTATTCTCTGTGACGATCATCATTGTCGGTGCAGCCAACGCAGTGAACCTGACTGACGGCAAAGACGGCCTGGCGACCGGATGCACGATTTTCTGTTCGCTTTCATACGCAGTATTCACTTATCTCATGGGACACCAAATCTTTGCCTCTTACCTTGATCTGCCCTATGTCAACGGCATCGGTGAAGCAGTGGTTTTTGCCGCTGCACTGGGCGGCGGATGCGTGGGCTTTCTCTGGCACAACTGTCATCCGGCAGCGATGTTCATGGGCGATACCGGCAGCCTGGCTCTCGGCGGCGCGATCGGTATGCTGGCGGTTCTCTCGCGTCAGGAATTACTGCTGGCTTTGATCGGCGGTGTGTATGTCATGGAGATCATTTCAGTAATGATCCAGGTAGCCTCATTCAAACTGACCGGGAAACGGGTTTTTCTCTGTACACCGATCCACCACCACTTTGAGCGTAAAGGCTGGGGAGAAACCCAAATTGTTGTCCGGTTCTGGATCCTTTCCGGAATTTTCGCTCTGATGGCACTGGCAACATTGAAACTCCGTTAAGGAATTCAAAATATGACGTTACCGCGCGGATTATCATGTTTTTCCCCTGCTCCCGGCAGAAAAGACGGAAACATATACTATTTTGTTCCGGAAAATATTGATCTTGAAAAACCGGTCGGTTTATTTGTATTCATGCATGGCGGAGATAAAAATACCCCGGATGATGCTCCGTTTAAAACTTATTTGAATCCGGAAAACGGCGGACTGCGCCCTCACATAGACAATATTCCTTTTATCACCGTTGCCGCCACAGCTCCGCCGGATATTGACGGTAAACGCTGGAACCGCGCTCAGGCAGTTGATGCCCTGGAGGCGATTATCGCCGATGCAGATTCCCGTACATTGATCGACCGTGACCGGATCATCATCGGCGGTCACTCTATGGGAGGATTCGGAGCTTATCATCTCGGTCAGATATTTGCTGACCGTGCAGCCGGAGTCCTGCTCAGTGCCGGAGCATGGCAGATCGCCGACTTCCGTTCATTTTATGGAACGAACGTATATATCATTCACGGCAAATATGATTGTGCCTCCAATTACCGTGAGTTCCACAAAGAACCGCGACACCACGACTGGTGCGGAGTGTCATTCGGAAGAGCTGCTGATAAGCTGATGACCGGATATAAAGTGGAACACACGTATGATGAACATGACGGAGGTCACGGTCTGCGCTGGGAACCGGCACAACTGGCTTTTCGCAGATTTCTGAAATGGGCGGAAAAACAAAAACGGGATCCTTATGCAACAAAAACTGCTCTGATAACCCCGAGAGGTTCAGCAGATCCGGAACTCCACCCGGCTCCGCGCAGCCGTTATCTGGAACTTTTGGAAGCCGGGAATGGGACTATATCCTATGATAAAATCATTTTAACTGGTCCGAATGTTGCCTGGACTGTTGATGAATTAATGTGTCAGGATTACGAATTGACCACCACCCAATTGTCCGGTTCCCGGATCATTGCGGAAAACCTTGGTAACAATCATTTCTCTGTTTCCGTTGAAAATGTCAGAGTATTCGCCATTTATCTTGCCCCGGAAATGGGTGATCTCAACCGGGAATTTACGATCGAATGTAACGGATATGGTGTATTTAGCGCCAAAGCAGAACCGTTGACAGAGTTTGATGCAGATTACTCCGCAAAAATCGTGATCCGTTTATTCTGACTTGCGACAACAGCCAAAAATTAATTTCACTTTTTTTTTAATTATTTTCAGAAAACAGCTATTGATTTTTCTCCAAATTCGCTTACATTGTATTTCAGAAGAGAAAAAAGGGAGAAAAATATGGATATGGTACTTCACCGACTGAAACGTATGCCGTTTTCAACAGTCCTTGCCGCCCGCAACTACGGACTTGACAATATCCGGGTTCCGGTCGATGCTGCACTTGGCTCAAAACTCTGTATGGCAATTCTGCGCGGCGACAATACGGAAGTCAAAGACCTTATCCGTCGGGGTGCTGATGTTGATTATCAGGATTCACCTGATGGTTGGACTCCTTTGATCTACAGCATATATTACGGAAACACCAATGCAAGGAAAGTGCTGATAGATGCCGGAGCTGATATAGAATTGGGCGATTATGCGAACCGTACACCATTAATGTTTGCCGCCATAAAAGGAGATGAGAAATTTCTGTTAGAATTGCTTGATTCCGGAGCAAATGCTTCAATAATTGACTGCCGCGGCAAAAATGCCTTGGATTTCGCACGCGAATACCGCAACGAAAAATGTATTATGATTTTACAGAAACAACTGCAAGACATCGTCTGGTAATTACAACCAGGCAAAAAAACGGAGTATATCATGTTGCCGGCGTCATAAAATAATCATGCCCCCACACCCACGGGGCGGCCCCAAGGCTTCTCCCCGGAGCCGCCGCCCCGTTTCTTTTTTGTTCATACTTCCCGGGAAATTGATCCTCACCACGGAATATTTTCCGGAAAATTGTTTTTTTATACTTTTAACAGAAAAAAAACTCAACTTTATAACAGGAAAAGAGGTTGATATCTTAAAAATAAAGATATATATTATAGCGGTGCCCTTTAATATACAGGCGCAACCATGGGGGAAATATGGTCAGGGAATCGCTAGCTCGGGAATTACATGAGATAATCAGAACATCCGGCATTCGGCAGAATATTATTGCTGAAGCGTTGGGATGGTCATCTTCCGCATTGTCTCAATTCTGTCATGGAACTGCTCTGCCACTGCCTCAGCAGCTGGCGGCATTGCTCAATTTATTATGCGTGTCACGCTCAAAGCATGTGGAATTGAACCGGATGCTGGCAATGGCAAGAGATGAAGCCGGTGAAGATCTCTATATCGACGTTAAAGCCGGTGACAATACCGATGAAATCCCCGATCCGGAAACGCCGAAAAAACCATTTGACCATAACAACTTTGATGAATTATTCAATATATACGGGACAGATCCTGCAAAATTGATTTTCGCAGAGTCTCCAAATGCGGGTGTCCCGATCATCAATTTGGAAGATCTTGACAATTATTCTCCGGGAATAAATCTTTATGAATACGCCAATATCCGCCTGCACGATACGACGGTACGCGATTATGGAGAAGATATTTCACCGGTGATCATGAAAACGACCGGCGACATGCTGGGACTGCGCTATCCTGGAATGGTTCAGTTGGTTATTTCCGATGACATTCCTCCGGAAATGTCATCATTGGTACTGTCGCGTTATCCTGATGGTACATTTATGATGCTGCCCAATAGCGACAAATACGATCTTTGCGGTTTGGAGATGCTTTTTGACAGAACGATCGAAAAGAAATCATCCCCGAAGTGGACTGTTGCGGTCATTGAATTTATTATCGTCCCGCTGGGACATCCGACATCACTTGACGATAAGAGGTTTTTATGAGATTTTCCTGCGGAGTTTTCATCGGCTTTATTCTTGCGGCAGTAACAGCTGGTGCTATATATTACTTCCGCTGTCTGCGCGATGATCCGGAAGCATTGCGGCAGAATATCCGGAGTGTGGAAAATAAATGGAACGCTGCCAAACAATCAGGCGACAAGGTGGTTGATACGATAAAAGAAGCTGCTCCTCCTCCATCGGTACAGCCCCGGACAGAAACGGAGAAAAAATGAACAGTTGGATGATAATCATAATTTTAGCGGTATTGCAGGGAGTGGCAGAATTCCTTCCGGTCAGCTCCAGCGGTCATTTGGCTCTTTTAAGCAGCTTGTGCGGATTGCCGGCGAAAGAGGGAGCAGCGGTAAGTATCGTTCTGCATGCAGGGTCCCTGGTAGCGATTTCGATTTTTTATTTCAATACCCTGCTCGGTTTTTTCAGAAAAAATCAACTGCATTTGCTGTTGATGGTAATTCTCGGTTCGATTCCGGCTGGAGTCGTCGGAATATTGTTGAAAAAAAGCGGCCTGATCGATCATCTGTTCGGAGATATGATCTCTGTCGGCATGGGGTTCCTGATCACAGCTTCGATCCTCCGTCTTACCGGGAAAGAAAAACTCCGGGCAAAAAGCGATACCGGGTTGCAGGATATTTCTCTGCGTCAGGCAATTACCGTGGGGATTGTTCAGGCATTTGCCATTCTTCCGGGGATTTCACGGGCGGGAAGTACTATTGCTTTCGGAATTATTTCCGGAATAAAATTTGAAGCTGCGGCAGCATTCTCCTTTCTGCTGGCACTACCGGCAATCGCCGGAGCAACGCTGCTGGAGCTGGTCGAGCTTTCACGGAATAATTTTCAGCTCGGAGATTTTTCCATTCCACAGTTGTTTACAGCATTTATTATTTCTGCAGCGGTGAGTTTTGCCTCCTTGATACTGCTGGTAAATCTTATCCGCAAACGAAAACTTGAATATTTTGCATGGTATATGTTTTTTATCGGAGCTGCCGTCGTTGTCTGGCAGATCATTTCAGCAAGTAAAGGTTGACCATAATGAGCAAGTTGTATTTTATTGGCGGAGGAAAGATGGCATCCGCCATCGCCGGAGGATTGTTAAGATCCGGAACGATGAAAGCTGAAGATATCGGAGTTTTTGATCCCGATCCGGCTGCCGCCAAAGCATTTACCCAAAACATACCCATCACTGTTAACACTGAACTGCAAACAGAAAAAATTGCTGCTTTTGAAGCAGTTCTGATCGCAGTAAAACCGCAAATGATCACAACAGCCCTCGCTCCTTTGGCACAAGTGATCAAAGATAAACTGCTGATTTCCATTGCGGCAGGTATTCCGATCGCCAAATTGCAGGAACTTACCGGCTGTGCCCGTATTGTCCGGGTGATGCCCAATACTCCGGCGTTGGTTGGATATGGAGCCTCCGGCTATGCAGTTTCAGAAAACGCCGGCAATGCAGATGCTGATTTCGCGCAGAAGATCCTGTCTGCCATCGGAGTGGCGGTGAAATTGAAAGAGCATGATCTGGATGGCGTCACTGCACTTTCCGGAAGCGGCCCTGCATACGTTTTTGAATTCATTCAAGCTCTTGCTGATGGCGGTGTTGCGGAAGGTCTGACGCGTGATACTGCACTGCAGTTGGCGATCCAAACCGTTATCGGAGCAGCCGAAATGGTCAGACAGACCGGAGAACATCCTGCAAGTTTAAAAGATAAAGTAACCAGCCCGGCAGGAACCACCAGCAGAGCCTTGGAAGAGCTTGCGGAACGTGGTTTTGCCGGTACAGTAATCAAAGCAGTCCGGGCAGCAGCTGCTCGCTCCAGAGAACTTGGAAAGAATTGATAATGAAAAATATCCCCATCCCAGACGGTTCACTTTCAGTGGTAATGCCGGTATATAATGAAGAAGCGACTATCTGCGAAATCGTTCAACTGGTACTGGCACGACCGGAGGTCGGAGAGCTGCTGATAATTGACGATGCCTCTAAAGATAACAGCTGGCAGCAGCTGCAGACATTCAAAGATGACCCCAGAGTGAAATTACTCAAGCAGGAAGTCAATCACGGCAAAGGAGCTGCCATCATACGGGGATTTGCGGCTGCGACCAGAGATTTCGTGATCATTCAGGATGCAGATTTTGAATACACTCCGGAAGACTACCCGCAAGTGCTCCAGCCGTTGGTAAACGGTAAAGCCGATGTTGTCTATGGAGCGCGTTTCATGAACACCCCCGGACAGGTCAGATTTTTCCGGCATGAAATGGGTAACAAATTCCTGACTTTTCTTTCCAATGTGTTTTCTGACATTCATTTATCAGATATGGAAACGTGCTATAAAGCATTCCGGAAAGAAGTGATCCAGAATCTGAAACTAACCTCGGAACGTTTCGGAATTGAAGTGGAAATGACTGCAAAACTTGCCAGATCCAGACAACTGCGAATATGGGAAGTGCCCATATCATATCAACCGCGCCGGTATGATGAAGGCAAAAAAATCGGCTGGAAGGACGGTTTTGCCGCACTGTGGCACATCATCCGTTTCAACTGCTTTTCCAGTGACAGCAAAAGTTTTCACCGTCCGTGGAACGAAGTATTGAAAAATCCGTCCCGGAAACCTTGATTAATCACAGAATCAGAGTTATCTTATGTAAATGTCGAATTTTCAGCTTATATCAACCCTAAAATAGAAAAAGGAAAAGAAAAATGAACAAAATTTCTCCGTTGCAGCAGGCGCGTGCCGCCTACGCCCCGAAACTTCCCGCCGCTTTGCAGAAAGGCGCGGCAGTCTGTGTTCAGGAAGGCGGTGCAACTACCGCTGTTGCTGATGTGGACAAAATCCAGGCTCTCTTCAAAAGCACCTACGGCAGTCCGGTTTTGACCTTTGCCCCCGGATGCGGCGAGAAAAAAGCCGCTATCAATGTCGGTGTGATCCTTTCTGGTGGTCAGGCTCCCGGTGGTCACAACGTCATCGCCGGTCTTTTTGATGGTCTGAAATCACTCAATACAGACTCCCGTCTCTTCGGATTTCTCAAAGGTCCTGACGGTCTGGTAAAAGGCGAATTCATGGAACTGACCGGTGATATCATCGATGCTTACCGCAACACCGGCGGCTTTGACATGATCGGTTCCGGCAGAACCAAACTGGAAACAGAAGAGCAGTTTGAAGCTGCCCGTGCCAACTGTGAAAAAGCCGGTATTTCCGCGCTGGTCATCATCGGTGGTGACGACTCCAACACCAACGCCTGTGTATTGGCAGAATATTTCAAAAGCAACAATGTCGGAATTCAGGTCATCGGATGTCCCAAAACCATTGACGGCGATTTGAAAAATGAGTGGATCGAAGCCAGTTTCGGTTTTGATACCGCCTGCCGGGTCTACAGCGAATTGATCGGCAACATCGGCAGAGATGCCAATTCCGCCAAGAAATATTGGCACTTCATCAAACTCATGGGCCGTTCCGCTTCACACATTGCTCTGGAATGCGCACTTCAAACCCAGCCCAATGCGGCTATTATTTCCGAAGAAGTCGCTGAAAAGAAAATGACTCTCGGTCAGATCGTTGATGATCTGGCTGCGATCGTTGCCGGACGAGCTGCCCTCGGAATGAACTTCGGTGTCGCCCTCATTCCCGAAGGCCTGGTTGAATTCATCCCCGAAATCAAAGTCCTCATCGCTGAACTCAATGATTTGCTGGCGGCCAATGCCGAAGCTGTCGAAGCGATGGACAAAAATGAAAAAGTGGCTTTCGCCGCCGGAAAACTTTCTGCTGAGTCTGCCAAAGTTTTCGCCTCTCTGCCCGCCGGTATCCAGATGCAGCTCTGCAACGATCGTGACCCCCACGGCAACGTTCAGGTTTCTCTGATCGAAACCGAAAAGATGCTTGCGGAAATGGTTGGTACCAAACTTAAAGCGATGAAAGCTGAAGGTTCCTACAAAGGCAAGTTCTCCACCCAGACCCACTTCTTCGGTTATGAAGGACGTTGTGCAGCTCCCTCCAACTACGATGCGGACTACTGCTACAGCCTCGGTTACAACGCCGCTGCTCTGATCGGTGCCGGACGTACCGGTTATATGTCAAGCGTCCGCAATACCATCAAACCGGCAGCCGAATGGATCGCCGGAGGTATTCCGATCACCATGATGCTCAATATGGAACGTCGTCACGGTGCTGACAAACCGGTTATCCGTAAGGCTCTGGTCGAACTTGACGGTGCCCCGTTCAAAGAATTCGCCGCCAAACGTGCCGAATGGGCAAAAGAAACCAGTTTCGTTTATCCCGGCCCGATCCAGTACTTCGGACCTTCCTGTGTCTGCGACCTGGTGACCAAGACCCTGACTCTGGAAAAAGGCGGTAACATCTGAAATGAGTTCTGAAATCGACATCAAATATGTGGCCGATCTCGCCCGGCTTGAACTCTCTGCGGAACAGGCTGAAAAGCTGCAGGGGGAACTTGCCCGGGTGGTCGAGTACATCGCTGAACTCGGTGAAGTTGATGTCACCGGCGTTGAACCGACAGCTCATGCGGCTCAATTGACCAATGTCTGGCGGGAAGATGAGGCTAAAACCTCCTTCCCGCGGGAAGTCATGCTCGCCAATGCTCCCGGTATCGTACACGGTGATCTGATCAAAGTACCGCGGGTTCTGCCCAGCGAGGAGGAATAAAATGGATTTGAAAAAATCAACCATTCACACGTTGAGTGAAAACCTGAAAAACGGTACTGTCTCCTCCCTTGAACTTTGTCAGGAATACCTGAAAAATATTGATGCCCGCGATGGAGAAATCGGTGCTTTTCTGGAAATTGACCGCGAAAAGATGCTCAATGCCGCAAAAGCTTCAGATGAAAGACGTGCCAGCGGCAATGCGTTCAGCGAGTTTGACGGTATACCTATTGCAGTCAAAGATAATATCTGTGTAAAAGGTGAACGTTGTTCATGTGCATCCAAACTGCTTGAACCGGTAAAATCCCCCTATGATGCGACAGCTGTTGAATTGCTGAAAAAGCAGGGATTTATTCCTTTCGGCAGATTGAACATGGACGAATTCGCCATGGGTTCCAGCTGTGAAAACAGTGCTTTCAAAAAGACCAGAAATCCGCTTGACATCTCCCGTGTTCCCGGAGGATCATCCGGCGGTTCCGCAGCGTGCGTGGCGGCAGATTTTGCTCCGGCAGCTCTTGGTTCTGACACCGGTGGTTCCATCCGTCAACCGGCAGCGTTCTGCGGTGTAGTCGGTGTCAAGCCGACCTACGGCAGAGTTTCACGTTACGGCTTGGTAGCGTTTGCCTCCAGTCTGGATCAGATTGGCCCGCTTTGTAACGATCCAGAGGATGCCGGAATCATCCTTGATGCGATTTCCGGTTTTGATCCCCATGATTCCACGACTTTACCGGCGGCATCCGGTGGTTATGCTGCTGCAGCCAAAAAAGGTGCTGCTGACGGTTCTCTTGCCGGATTGAAATTCGGTCTGCCCAAAGAGTACTTTACCGGCGGCTTGGATTCCGGTGTTGCCAAAGTAATGGATGAAACCATTGCCAAAGTCAAAGCGCTCGGCGGCGAGATCGTGGATGTATCCCTGCCCCACACTAAATATGCTGTGGCCGTTTATTACATCATCGCCACCGCAGAAGCAAGTGCCAACCTTGCCCGTTTTGACGGCATCCGTTACGGCAGCCGTCAGGATGCCAACGGTCTGGTTGATACATACTACAAATCACGTGGAGCCGGGTTCGGCGATGAGGTAAAACGGCGCATTCTCCTGGGAACGTACGTTTTGTCCAGCGGTTATTACGATGCTTATTACCTGCGCGCACAGCGGGTCAGAACGCTGATCCGTCGTGACTTTGAGGAAGCATTCAAACAGTGTGATTTGCTGCTGACTCCGGTGACTCCGCAGACAGCATTCAAATTCAATGAAAAAAGCGATCCGCTGCAGATGTATCTCTCCGACATATTCACCATTGCGCTCAACCTTTCCGGCCATTGCGGAATCAGTATTCCTGCCGGAATCGATGATGCGACCAAAATGCCGGTTGCCGCTCAAATAATGGCACCCGCCCTCGGTGAAAAAGTCATGCTGCAGGCAGCAGCGGCTTTCATGAAGTAAAATGATCATCCTCGGTATAGATCCAGCCATACGCACTACCGGATACGGTGTGATAAAAGCTGATCCGGATGCCGGAGGCGGCATGGAAATACTTGATTGCGGGGTAATACGCAATCGGCAAACCATGCCGCATTCCGAGTGTCTGCGCCGGTTATACGGCGGTATCGGGGAACTGATTACTCTCTATACTCCTGACTGTGCGGTACTGGAAGATCCATTTGTGGGACAGAATGCTAAAACCGCGATTATCCTCGGTATGGCACGCGGTGGTATTCTTTCTGCATTGGCAAATTGTAATATTCCGGCATTCGCCTATACTCCGAGTGTGGCGAAGCGGGCCGCGACCGGTTCCGGAAGTGCCGATAAAGGGAGAATCGCATTTCTGCTGGCAGCTGAATTCGGCATCGATGTATCAGAAATCCCGCTTGACAGTACCGATGCTCTGGCGTTGGCGATGTGTCATGTTCAGCGTTTGCGCTTTCCCACCTTGAACGGCACCGGGAAAATGCTCTGATGGCAAGCGATTTTCACACTCATAATCCCGAACCGCAAATCCGGGCTTTGATCTCATCGGAGCATTCCCTGCCCGGCCTGCTGACATCTTTTGAATATCACCCGTGGAAAATGCCATCTTTTTTTGACCGCAGTAAATTGCCGGAACCAGCTCAATTGATTTCATTTGCCGCCTTGGGAGAAACCGGTATCGACAAACTGCGCGGCTCATCACCGGAAATTCAGCAATGTTATTTCAATGCGCTGCTGCAGGTTGCGTACGAGTGCAAAAAACCGGTGGTTATTCACTGTGTGCGGGCGTGGCAGGAAATTTTTTCTCTGTTGAAACCCTATCGTTTACAAGTAATGTTTCATGGCTTTCGCGGATCACCGGAACTGTTACAAGAATTATGGAAACGTAATTACACTGTCTCATTTCATCCGCTTGTATGCCGCAGTTCCGGGCTGTTATCAATGTTGAAAAATGCCGGAGGACGCTACGGATTTGAAAGCGATGACGACACTGAAATATCTGTTCCTCAAGTAATTGAAAAAGCCGGAACATTAACCGGTATTGCTGATATGGAAAAAATCACTGATCAAAACTTTGCCGATTTTCTGGAGATTTGAATATGTATAATGGAGAGGAACGCTTTTCCCGGACAGATCTGCTTTTCGGAGAAAATACCGCTTTGAAACTTGCTGAAAAAAAAGTTCTGGTCGTCGGTGTCGGCGGCGTCGGCGGCCATGCTGCTGAAAATATTATCAGAGCTGGAGTAGGCAATGCAGTACTGCTGGATGGTGACACGGTCGATATATCCAACTGCAACCGGCAGATAATCGCCCTTGATCACACAATCGGTTCACCTAAAGCGGAAGTTCTCGCCGACCGCTGCCGCCAAATAAATCCATCCGGCACATTTATTGCCATTACCAAATTTCTCAAAACGCCGGAAGATATTGCCGGAATCCTTGACAGAGAATTTGATTTTATCGTAGATGCCATTGATGATGTTCCGGTAAAAGTAGAATTGATCCGTCAGCTCAAAGAAAAAAATCTGCCATTTATATCCTCCATGGGAGCCGGGGGAAAAACCGATCCGTCACAAGTTGCCATTGCAGATCTGGGAAAAACTCATGGCTGCCCGCTGGCAAGAATATTGCGTGGAAAACTGTTGAAAGAATTGCGTTTGAAAGGTATCCCCTGTGTATATTCTCCGGAACCGCCGCTGCGCAGCTTCACAAACCGGAAAATCGGCAGTATCAGCTATATGCCAGCCGTTTTCGGTTGTTTCTGTGCCTCTGCGGCTTTGCGGCATCTGGTCAACACAGCCGATTGAATCACACCAGCGTACTGGTAATCAAACCGCAAACAACCAATATCATGCCAATGATTTTAGGCATGGAACAAGGTTCTTTCAAAAGGAATATTCCGGCGAGCATCCCAAGCGGCAGACTCATTTGACGGAACGCCTGTATATAGCACACATTGGAAACATAATTCATCGCCAACAGAACCAATATGTAAGCGGCAGCGGTAAAAACCCCGGCAATATACGGTGAATATGAAAAAAGAATGCGTTTGAATTCACTGCGTTCCCTTTTGCTGCAAACAACCGGCAATGTCAAACCGGCGGCGATGGTCGCATCAGCAAGCCCCATATAAAAAACTGCCCGGAACATTCCGCTGCGAAAACTCATTTCCTTTAATATCTCCATTCCCATGCTGTCAAAAATCGTATAACCGGTCGTTCCGGCACTGATAAGCAGAACCCAGAAAAGAACTTTGGAAAAATAGGTTTTTATCTTGAGATCGCGCCAACTCTGCAATGGCAGAATCAAACATCCGGCAAAAAGAACAGACATTCCGATCCATGCCCCCCAAGATAACTCTTTTCCGATATTGAAAATTCCGGTTATTACCGCTGTCAACAATACCGGCAATGATCTACCCAGCGGATATACCAGTGAAATATCACCGTTCCGATAACCATTGGCAAGCGAAAAATAGTACAATACATTGAACGCCATGCTGACAATCAGGATTTTCCAGAATTCCGGCGGAATCAGTTGCCAGGCAACTCCGCAAAAAATGATAAAAGGCAAACAGAATAACATACCGGCAACAGCTGCGATCAGAAAAAATGCTGAACTGGGACTCTCTTTTTTACCAAGAAAATTCCATGCCGCATGCATGAATACCGATATAAAAATCAAAAAAAATGCTGTTACATTCATCGTAATTCTCCATTAAAAACAGTAATCCATAAAAAATACCACATGAAAAAATTTTTTCAAGTATAAAAAATTTTTTATTTGCAAATTGTCCAAAATTTGGTCCCACACAAAAAAAACATCAAAAAACCGCAACAATTTTTCTGTTGCGGTTTTTGATTATTGATCAATTGCTCAATTGTTCAAAAAACTTTTTCGGCATGTTTCCACACATTCTTCCAGAATCCGGCAGGAACCGTTTTCTGATCAGGTTTCATACGGCTCATCATATCCAGATAAAACTCCAGATTTTTGATTTTTGCCGGTTTCAATTGAGTCAACAGCGACATCCGGGTTCTCGGCAGCATATCCTTGATCCTCAATGTTACAGCTTTACCATCGCGATCCTGATATACCAATTCCCCGGGTTTGATTTCCAACAGCAGCACCGAACCGCGTTCCAACAAAATACGGACATTATGTTTTTTCACTTTTATGCGGCAAATACGATCAAATGTTTTCTGCAAGTTATCCCGTTCCGACGGCATTTTGTCAATAAATGCTTTCAACATCCGGAGCATATTCTTTTCTGCTGCAGAAAATGTTTGTACGGTATTGATGAAAATCGTCGTTTTTTGAATTTCTTTATCCAGAATCGATTTATCGTGTTTAATGGCACTTTCTCTCAACGCCGCCAAACAAATCTCCATATGTTTGTCAAGCTCTGCCTTGAAAGTTTCAACCCTGCCCTTTTTCTGCTGTTCAATCTCTTTCAACGCGCTGGCATTCTCCCGGTCACGATTGATTTTATCCTGAACAGCAGCACGCTTCTTAGCTTCAGCTTCAGCTTTCTGTCTGGCAATTTCTACATTGCGTTTTTTGATGTCTTCAATCAGCTTGAAATGAATTTCTCTTGCCTTTTCACGGGCAGGCGCACAACGATACATTTCATCAAAAGCAGAATACATAAACATTATTCGGGAAAGCAGCTGGTATTCCCGAACGGTTTCCGGATAGCGGAGAATTTGCCATGCGTTATCGACCTTCGTCAGCAATTCGATATTTTTCGTCTGATTTTCTCCTCGCCAGTCAATGATACCCTGCGCCAGATCAATATACTCTTTGCGCGAAAAATCCGGAATTTCAAACTCCATCCAGGTTGAATAACGGGAGACTGCTTCATCAGAACTCTTGTCCTTTTCCGGAAAATTCAATTTGACCTTATCATATTCAGCAAGCAATGCTTTATTTCCGGTAAATTCAGTCCCGTAAGGAGCTGTTTTCTTTTCAACAGTTTCTTTTTTATCAACTTTATTTTCAGGAGTTACAACCGCGACCGGTGTTTCCGGTTCATTGTCTGCTGATTTATTTTTGGAAGATTTTTTACCCTCAAATATAAAGAAATACGCAGCACCACCGGCAATTGCCAGCAGCAAAACTGCAACCAAACCGACAATCAAGCCTTTGCGGTTCTTCTTTGCAGCATTTCCGGCAGGCATGCCGGGCACAGCTCCGGGAACTCCGGGACGGGGCATACCGGGCACAGCTCCGGGAACTCCGGGACGGGGCATACCGGGCACAGCTCCGGGAACTCCGGGGCGGGGCATACCGGGCGCAGCTCCGGGAACTCCGGGGCGGGGCATGCCGGGCGCAGCTCCGGGAACTCCGGGGCGGGGCATGCCGGGCGCAGCTCCGGGAACTCCGGGTCGGGGCATGCCGGGCGCAGCTCCGGGAACTCCGGGTCGGGGCATGCCGGGCACAGCTCCGGGAACTCCGGGACGGGGCATGCCGGGCGCAGCTCCGGGAACTCCGGGGCGGGGCATGCCGGGCACAGCTCCGGGAACTCCGGGGCGGGGCATGCCGGGCGCAGCTCCGGGAACTCCGGGGCGGGGTATGCCGGGTGCAGCTCCGGGAACTCCGGGACGTGGAGGTGTTTGAACATGAGAAATATTCTGTTCCGCATCTGCAACAGGAGAAGCCGCAAGTTTTATGGGATCAGCATCACCGGCAAGATATTTTTCCAAATCAACACACAACTCCTCCGGAGTCTGATATCTGGCCTCAATATTCCGTGCCATCATTTTGATAATGATACGGTTTATTTCATCCGGCAAATCCGGTTTGACATTTTTCGGCGGAGTCAGATTACCATCATTATGCATATGTGCCAATTCAGTAAAATCATTTGCCTGATAAGGCAATTTACCGGTGACAATATGATAGAATGTTGCTCCGAGACTGTATATATCACTGCGGACATCAGTTGGAACCCCTGTCAACTGTTCAGGACTGATATACTGCGGTGTCCCAAGAACTTCATCCGAATTCTCATCTCCGGAATCCATTGTTGCATTTTTTGCAAGTCCCAAGTCAGCAAGTTTGGAAAATCCATTGATATCCACCATTATGTTATCAGGTTTGATATCCTGGTGAACCAGTTTCTGCTCCCGCCATGCAACTTCGAGCGCGTGAGCAATATCCAATATGATTTTTGCACCGCGCTGCGGAGCCAGTACACCATCTTTGCGCAAAATATTTTTCAGTGTATCTCCGCGTACCAATTCCATAGCAAAGTAAAAAACATCCCCGTCCTGACCGACAGCGTACGCCTGAACGATATTGGGATGATTGATTTTGGCTGCGGCTCTGGCTTCACGGAAAAGGCTCTCTACGTATTCTTTATCTCCGGTGAACTCTTTCTGCAAAACTTTGAGCGCAACTTCACGGTCAAGCGAGAGCTGCCTTGCCTGAAAAACCTCCCCCATTCCACCTTTACTCAGACTTTTTTCAATCAAAAAATCTCCGATAACGACTCCGGGAGCCAATTCATCCTGCGGCCGTTCGATATCGCTTTCGCATAAAGGACACTTCACTGTGGGACTGTCACCATCATCTAACGGGAAAGCCCGATTACATTTACTGCAAAAAAGTTTCATATCACATTTCACCAAACATATTAGAAATAATATTCGATCAAAGCTCCGGAACGTAATTTCGCTGCATAATCAGCAAAAACTTTCTCCCGTTTTTTCTGCTCAAGTTCCAGTTTTATTTTCTGCTCAACATCTGCGAACTTCACTTCTCCAGCCGGTTGATAAGATACTACCTTCAACCAGACAACTCCATCGTAAACATTCAGTGGCCCGACAACCATACCGGGAACAAACTCTTTGAATGCCGAGGCAAATTCCGGCCGCAGTAATTTGCGGTCAATTTCCCCAAGTTCACCATTCCCGAGAGCCGGAGAATATTTTTTGACCAATTCCGTAAAACGTTCCGGTTCTGCTTTCAGAATGGAACTTATTTCCTGAATGATTTTATCTTTTTCCCCGGTGGCAGAATCCAATTTAAGCATCGCCAAAATAATCCTGTCAGGTACAGAAAACGAAGACTCGTTACTCAGATAATATTCATGCAGTTCTTTCGGAGTAACCGGATCTGCGATCCTGATTTGACGGTAAAGCATCAACTGCACCATCAGATTTTTGCGAATCGTCATCCGGACGACCTCCATACTGCTGCCTTCCTGATGAAGTCTCCGCTCAAGCTGGGAACGCGAATAACAACCGACCCGGGATGCCAGTTCATCGATCTCACGCTCAATATCCTGCGTGGACAATGTAAAGTTATGCTTCCCGAATTCAGTCTGTATAAGCATGTTATCTATCAGATCGTTAACTGCTTTTTTCCGGTAATCTGCAATCTCCTTGAAAAGACGCTCACCGGAATATACTGACCGCGCCTGCAGCTCTTTTATCTGGGTCAACTGCAGCACATCAACCAACGTGATCGCCTGACCATTAACCGATGCCAGAATGGAATTATTTTCAACCTGTCCGGGGTCGATCATTGACACGGGAACTGCGTTCTTCCCATCTGCACTGTTTTCCGCATCAGATGCCTGCAATTTTATCATAAACGGCAACACTGCCGCAACGATGATCATAAACTTCTTCAAAGACAATCTCCTGAATAGTGTTTTCGCTACTTTCGATTGATTAATATAGCACATCAAATCCACTTCTGCAAATCCACCGGCCCCTGACGGAGTATTTTTATTTTTTTTCCGCAGGCATCCACTACAGTCGATCCGGTTGCCCCCTCCGGAATACTCCCGCCGTCGACAGCACAATCAACTTCACCTGACAACTGTTCAAGAGCTTCTCCGCAGCTCCGGGCATCCGGCATTCCGGAAGCATTGGCACTGGTCTGAACCAAAGGCACATCCATCTTCGCCAGCAGCAATTTCAGCAATGGGGTATCCGGCACCCGGAATCCTTGAGTTGAACCATCTGCACACGGTGCGATCACTGTCAGTGCCCCCGGACAATATGCCCCGGCAAGCTGTTCCGGCAAACCATCAAGGATCACTCCATACTGCGGTAATTTGCGCCAATCACCGATAAACCATCCCAGACGTTTCGCTGCCTCACGGTGTTTCAATTCGTAAATGCGCTTTATTGCCGCCTCATCCCCTGCCCTCGCAACCAGACCGTAAACAGTTTCCGTCGGCAGCAAAACCACGCTGCCGTCTGCGTTCAACACCTCGGCGAGGATTCCGGCAATATACTCAACATTGCTGTCATTCAGCAGAAACTTCTTCATCTCCGACGATCCTTTCACCGATATAGCTGCAAATAAATGTTATCAGTGCCGCAACAAAGCCATATACCGCACCGCAGGTGATCGCCCGATCAAATCCATCGGATGCCAGCAATTTCACGATCCCCATGCCGCTGCCGCAACTGGCGATGTAAGTATACCCGATCCACACAACCGTTCCGACGATCATTGTCGCCCATGCAGTATTGGCTGTTGCTTTGGGAACATATAATGCCATTATAACCGGCAGGAATATGATCACCAGCTGCGAGATCCAGCTGTTGATCATCAGACTGTAAATACTTTTCACCCAGATTGCCAGTATCAGAGCAATAACGGTCAGCAGCAGCGTGGTAATGCGGGTTCCGAACAGCAACCATTTCTCACGCAATTTCGGACACAACGGAGCAATAACATTATTGCAGAGCAAAGATGCTCCAGCCAACAGCGAACTGTCTGCCGAACTCATTATTGCCGCCGTCAATGCCGCAATAAAAATCGTCAGCAGGACAGGATAACTTCCGCCGAAAACCATGATTGCGATCCGCGGCAAAACCTGATTTTCCAAATCTCCGCCCATAACTGCTTCTGTAATTCCGAATTTCGGGAAAATCACTCTGGCGGCGATACCGATGGAAAGCGGAATAAAGGCGATCACAACATAAAGAAATCCGGACATCACACTGCTGGCAACCGCAATTTTCGAATTTTTACTGGCAAGTGAACGTTGTACCAAATCCTGACCTACCATACACCCCAGCCCCATAACGATCCAACTGCCGATGTAATAAACATAATCGTTGAACGACGATGCTCCGACCGGAGCCAGAGTATCTGCCGCAGTCAGCGTTTCCAGCATGGCATCGCACCCGCCGGCAAGTTCAACGGTTCCCGGAAGCAGCATTATCAACCCGATGATCATTATCCCGACCTGCACGACATCGGTAAGCGTGACCGCCCACATCCCTCCGGCACAGGTATAGAGCAGCACAACAGCGGCCCCGATAAGTGTTCCTTTGATAACAGAAATACCAAGCAGCAGATTCAAAATCGTTCCAAGACCGAGCAATTGCGCCCCCAGCCAGCCGACATATACCGGGATCATCCACAAAGAGGCGTACACACCTGCGGCCTTCCCGAATCGGCGTTCAATGATATCGGTAACCGTCATGCAGCCATTTTTCCGGAGCATCCCGACGATAAAAACTCCCGCAAGGATCAAACTCAAAGAAGCTCCGAAAGGATCTGCCAGCACTCCGTTTATCCCATCTGAATAAACCGTTGCAGCCACCCCCATACTGGAACCGGCACCGAACCATGTAGCAAGTAAAGTTGCAGTCGACATCCACAACGGCAAACGTCTTCCGGCTACCAGGAAATCACTCATTTTACTGACCTTGCGGCAGGATATCCACCCGATAAAAAGCATCAGCAGCATGTAAATACACATGCCGGAAATCAACATCACGGCACTCCTACCGGAAAGCGCGACAGCATTGCACAAAAACATATTCATCGGAAACCTCTCTATGAACGTACTGAATATCCCCCGGAGCCGCAACCCCTGCTGTATTTATTACCCAAAACTTATTTTGTAAAATATAGTACAGTAGAGACAGATTACAACTTGATTATCCGGAAATCAGTGAACTTTTTTTTACTTTTTTGAAAAAATATCAATTTTTCTTCATAAAACATCTTCAGTACAAAAAAACAATGTTTTGTTGTTGTCCTGAATTTTATGAAAAATCTAACCTGCGGTGGCACCTTGCGGGTAATCTCGCGCCTTGCTCCTGCGCCGGAGCAGTCGAGTACATAGTACACTCCTGCACCGTACTCGTCGCAAAACACGACCTTCCTCCGCAATCCATCCACCGGTTGGATCAAACCCGTACCGGCTTGGTTGACAAATCACAACTTATGTGATATGTTTTATACACTGATAGAAATGTTTGTTTATAACCTCATGCTTCCGTTTCACAAAATTTGGGACATTACCAATGTTTTACAAACAGATATTGAAAAAGGGGAAATGTTTTATCAAACCATTCGGATTGGTGTTCCACAAACCGAATTGTATGCCGGCCGCATCTGAATAATTGATCAATCCGGTCTGTACTCCGAAATTTTCCGCAGCATCTTTAGCATCTGCACTCTTTTCATCATCTTCCGTCATCCGTTCAGAGTGATTGACCACCCCGAGCTGTATTCCATGGTTATTTTCAGATACATTCAATACACCGACTGCCAAACCATGATTCCGGCTTCGTCTGCCGATCATCGACAATGCCAGCCCGGATGATTCACTGCACTCATCAAAAAATGACAAACTGACCCCGCTTTTTTTTCCATTGTTCAGGTGGCTGAAAGCCATACTGAAGCCGGACACATCTTTTTGAGCGAGGAAATAGCCCAGAGCAACGCCATTGACTTGAGAACCGTGCGAATGCACAAAAGAATTTTCCAGCGGCAGATATTGAAGCTGCAAAAAAACATTCTTGCCCTCTCCGGCAGGATTTGCAACTGACGAAACAGCGTTTCTTTCCACATCCGGAGCAGATGCTGCCGCCGGAATCTTATCCGTAATTTCAACGACCGGTTCCGGATGTTTCTGCTGCCACTCTACCGGCAGATCATCACGATCCTGCAACTTATCCATCGGCAACAAAGTTCCCTCACTGCGCTGCCATACGCCGGAAACCGTTTTATGGGAAAACATGCACAAAAAAACAGCTGCAGCACAAGATACTGCCGCCAGAACAAACAGATGATTTGCTTTTTTGTGCAATGTAATATCTCCAATTTCTCTTTTTTACTTGACAAATCCTGCCAATAATAATATATTCCATAAAAATACAAAAGTCAAGTCAACAGGAACCGATAATATGGATAAGAACCGGAATATTTTTTTGCAGCAGGATGACAACAATTTATCTGCGCTGTGCAGGATAACTTTTACAAAAGGCAGCGGCCCCGGCGGGCAGAAGCGCAATAAAACCTCTACCGCAGTAAAAGTAGAACTGCCGCAATACCGGATCTCGGCAACGGACTGCACGGAAAGAAGTCAACTGCGCAACCGCAGCAATGCCCTGCGTAAACTCCGGATACAGATCGCTTTAAATTTCAGGCTGACTCCGGCAGAACCTCCGGAATCAATGGCGTGTTCCTTAAATTCACCGGGGTATCCGCTTTTTGCTGCCAAACTGCTTGATGTTTTAAGTGAAAACTCATTCGATCACCACCAGGCAGCAGCCGTATGCAATTGTTCCGGATCCGCGCTTTTGAAAAAACTCTATCGGGATCCGGAACTCTGGCAGTTTTTCCAGAAGCAGCGACGCGAACTGGGACTGCCGGCACTTCATCCTCCCAAATAGAATTTTGACAGACAATCAAAACCACCGGCTTAGCCGGTGGTATGCTCCACGCCTTCAAGGCGATAGTACCGGCAGCCCGACACGGGCTTTGAATTGGTTCGCCACGCGCAACTATTTTTCAAGCTACCGCTAAAGCGGTTTAATTTATGCTTGGGAATTCTTGCTACCCGTAAACGGGTCTATATACTCCTTG